>JBDNDR010000286.1:0-3345 GCA_046718995.1 Fimbriimonadales bacterium | reverse complement strand
CTGGGCGACCCGCTCGTATGCCTGCTCCATCTGGGCACGAAACTGGCGATAATCGGCGCGCTGGATACGCTCCACATCGCGCCATTCAAACTCGCTGAGGACGAGATAGTCTGGACGGTTGGCACGCAGAGCCTCGCTACTCCACTCGGGGGGTGCCAAGCTCACCAATCGGAACGGCGACTCGGCTTCCTGCAGTTTCTGAAGACGGTCTTGCCAGCGCAACTCGCCCGTCTCGGGGTACAGCGGAGGCGTGTAGAACCAAGGCACGGTCGCAAAGCCAACGGACGCTCCTGCAGGCAGGTGCTGGCGTATCCAACTCAGTGCCTGGTCGCGTGCGTCGGGGCGAACCATACACGCGGTATAACTCAACGCCACACTCAGCTGGAACAGGACGACCCCGATAGACAGCACCGTCGGCAGGGCGGCAAGGCGCGATTTTGGCTCAGCGCTCCCCAGAAGTCCCACACCCAACGCCAGCATCGGGTACATCGGTAGGGTATAGCGCAGGAAACGCACCTCCGCCCCTCCAATCAGCAGGTAGTAGGCGAAGGTGAACGCCAAAACGCCCCATAACGCTCGGATACGCCAGCCAGAAAGCCCCCAGCCCAGCACGCTCCCTATCAGTCCCAGCACGGTGAACCCCGTGGTCAAGTTCGGCGCAAGGTGATAGAGCCAGCCCAGCCCCGTGTCGGTAAAAATCTCACCGTGTCCTTGCTGCACATGGCGCACCTCATAACTGAAGTCGCGCCAGAACCGCTCGGAATCTGCCCAAGCGCCCGGACAGACCAACAAGAACACCCCAACCGAGACACTGAGTGCGAGGGCAACACCCTTCAGCCGAGTTGCCCACCCTGCCGACGCGCCGCTGCGGAGCCACCACCCCACCATAGGGGCAATCGCCACCAGCCCTGCGTTGTACTTACAGCCCGCCGCACAGCCCGACCAGAGCGCGCCCCAGACCAGCGTTCGCCAGGGGCGTTCCGAACGCCATAGCGCCACCGACTGGTACAGCGCTAACGCCACGAAGAAAGTTGTGGGCACATCCACCGTCTGGAAGCGCGAGTGTACCACGAACGCCGGTGCAACCGCCATCACTGCACCTGCCAGCCATCCTGCACGCTCATTTGCCACTTGGCGTAGCGTCTGCGCTACCACAACCGCCGTGCCCGCTCCCAGTATCGCCACCCACACCCGCGCCCACGCGTGCAAACTCGCACGCAACTGAGCCACCTCCAGTCCTGTGGGCGATTCGGGCAGGCTGGGGATTACCCCAAACGCAGTGAGCCAGTGGAGCCAGCCACTCCACAGATAGAGGGGCAAGCTCCCGTAATTGTAAAAGCCGGGAAGCCACTCCCCTGCATAGGGGTTCACCACGAAGTAGCTCGCAATCAAGATAATCCACTCGTCGGGGTGATAGCTGAAATAGTGGTCGGCGTTGGGCAAGCCCCATCCAATCCCCCACAGCCTCAGCAACAGCGCAAACCCAAAGAGAATGCCCATCGCCAGCAGATGACGCTTGAGGCTGGGAGTCCACTCTATTAGCCGATGGTGAGGCTTTGTACGGACGGGTGGACGCTTAGACGAGTTCACCCAGCACGCCCTCCCCGCTGAGGTCGGTAATCCGCACTTGAACTAACTGCCCCGCCAGGCTCGGTGAACCCGCAAACTCCACCTGCAGGTAGTGGTCGCTGGTGCCCATCATCAGACCGCTGAGCTTAGAGCGGGTCTCTACCAGCACGCGTTCTGTGCGCCCAATGAAACGGGTCGTGTAGCGCCTTGCGGACTCTTTGGCAACCGCCTGCAGTCGTTGGATACGCTCGGTCTTGACCGAATCGGGCACTGGGTCGTCCATCGTCTCTGCGGGGGTATCAGGGCGAGGCGAATAGCGGAACAGGTGCGCCCGACAGAACTGAACCGCCTCCACCACATAACAGGTGTTGAGGAACGCCGTTTCATCCTCGCCGGGAAAGCCCACCATAATATCGGTGCTGATAGCGAGGTCGGGCACACGCTCGCGCAAGCGCCGTACCAAGTCCAGATAGAACGCCTGGTCATAAGGTCGGTTCATCGCTTTCAGCACGCCCGTGTCGCCACTCTGGAGCGGGATGTGCAGGTGGTGGCACATCTTAGGGTGGTCGGCAATCAGCTCAATCAGCGTGTCGCTAATCAGGGTCGGCTCTATGGAGCTGATGCGCAGTCGCTCCAGCCCCTCGATCGCGGTGAGCATCTGGCACAGCCCTGCCAAATCGGGTCCTTCGCTACCGGAGTGAGGACCGTAGTCGCCAATCAGCACGCCCGTCAGCACGATTTCGCGGTAGCCGTCCGCCACCATCGCCCGTGCCTCGTCCAGCACTTCGTTGTAGGGGATACTTCGCAACACAGGGCGCGTGTAGGGGATCGAGCAGAACGAGCAGAACACATTACATCCGTCCTGCACCTTCAGCACGGCTCGGCTTCGCCGTTTGATGGGAGCAGTTTCGGTGGGGCGTTCGCATGCCAGTCGCTCCTTGAGTTGGGGGAAGTGTTCCAGCAGGTACTCCACCGTGCGTAGTTTGTCGGGGTTGGGCACGACCAGGTGGGCTTCCTCGAGTCGCTCACCGCGTCGGAGCGTGAACTGGGCGTAGCATCCGGTCATGACCACGATGGCGTCGGGGTTCTGGCGGTGGGCGCGCCGAACAGTTTGGCGCGATTTCGCCTCTGCCGACTGCGTTACCGAGCAGGTGTTGATGACATACACATCCGCAGGCGTTTCAAAGGGCACGATTTCGAACCCCTGCGCCTCAAAGCTCTCCAGTATCTTTTGGGTTTCGTACTGATTGACCTTGCACCCCAGAGTGGTGAACGCGACGGTCGGCATAGCGTCGGAATTGTACCCCAGTGTAGTCAGGTTCCCCTCTCCGCTTACGGATCGGGGCTGGGGGTGAGGGATGATGCCCTCCTCCGTCAGTTCCTCCTGCTGTAGGGGGCACAGGGTGTTGGTTTCCACCCCCCTCGTCACCCTGAGCAATATCTCACCCGTCACCCTGAGCATTCCCCCCCCTTCGTCACCCTGAGCCGCAGGCGAAGGGTCTTGTTGAGATGCTTCGCTCCGCTCAGCATGACGGGGTGGGGTGTTGGGCATGACGGGGGTGGGGTTTGTGCCGACTCCCCCTGCGTTTAGGAAGATGAAACTCTTTACCCCCTCCGTAGGTTCCCCCTAAAGCAGGGGGAACCGCTGATTGCCTTCTGCCCGTGTCCGTCACCCTGAGCCGCAGGCGAAGGGTCTCGATGAGATGCTTCGCTCCGCTCAGCATGACGGGGGTAGGGCTTTCGGCATGACGGGGGTGAGGTCAGTGCCGACTCCCC
>JBDNDR010000285.1:0-3347 GCA_046718995.1 Fimbriimonadales bacterium | reverse complement strand
CAGTGTGTTCGAACAGACCTACCCCGATTACGAGGTTGTCGTGGTGGATGATGGCAGCTCCGACAACTCGGTGGAGATTCTCCAATCCTACGGTGATCGCATTCGGCTCTTTGTCCAAGCGAATCGGGGCACCTACCCCACGCTGAATCGGCTGGTCGCCGAGTCGCAAGGTCGCTATCTGGCGGTGCTGAACTCGGATGACCTCTGGGCGCCCACCAAATTAGAGAAGCAGGTGGCAATCTTAGAGCAGAAACCGGAAGTCGGGCTGGTGCATACGGGGGGGCATTTTATTGACGGCGAGGGCACCATCCAGCCGGGCAACCCGCTCGGTTTTGAGTGGCCCCGCACGCCTTCGGGCAACATCATCGAGGCGCTGGTGCGATGCAATAAGATTATCGCCTCCTCTGTGCTGATACGGCGCGCGTGCTTCGAACAGCTGGGCGGCTTCCGAGAAGACCTGTTCGGCTCGGGCGATTGGGAGATGTGGTTCCGAGTCGCCCTGCACTATGATATCGCCTACATCGATGAACCGCTCACGATGTACCGCGTGCATGGAGGGAACGCCTCGTTTCAGCATCGGCGCGTCTATGAGGACGATGTGAAGGTGCGAACGGAGACCATCCACGCCCACGAGGCGGAGCTTTGGAAGCGCGCCAACAGCCCCCAGACGATGCGCCTTGCACTCGCTCACTCCTACGCCTGCTTGGGCACCGAGTACGCTCTGTTGGGCGACCGCGCATCGGCACGCCGAGCCTATCTGCGTTCGCTCCAACTCTATCCCTTGCGCTTCAAGAGTGTCCTGCGACTCTTGCTGACCTATCTGCCCGTTCGTCCCCCGCTGTAGGTATACTCAGAGTATGTTCACAGGCTTGGTTGAAGGTGTGGGCGAGGTACTCTCTGTTATTCCGCACGAGCTGGGCGGCGCCCAAATCACCCTCCGTGCCTTCCCGATGACGCTGGGCGAGAGCCTGGCTATCAATGGCGTCTGCCTAACCGTGCAGTCGTGCGAGGGGGATCGTCTGCGCTTTGAAGCCGTGCCCGAAACCCTGCGCCGGACGAATCTGGGCGACCTTCTGCCGGGCGACCTGGTCAACTTGGAACGCCCTCTCACACCCACAAGCCGACTGGGAGGACACTTCGTGCAAGGGCATGTCGACACGACCGCCCAACTACTCAGTATCCGTGAGGAGGGCAACGCGCGCGTGCTGTGGTTCCAGCTGGACGACCCGACCTACATGCGTTATGTCGTCCCTAAGGGTTCGATTGCGGTGGACGGCATCAGCCTCACTGTGGTGGATGTAGAGGATGACCGTTTCAGCGTCTGGATTATCCCCCACACTTGGGAAGCGACCAATCTCCATCAGCGTCAGGTGGGGCAACGGGTGAATATTGAAACCGACATCTTGGCGCGCTATGTGGAGCGTCTCCTGGCGACCCGAAATGACTAAGAGGCGTCCGCTTGAGTTCGGACGCCTCAGTCTGTTCCAAGCCTAAACAATCAACCCACTCCAGCACATTGGCACCCTGTTTGGTGTACCGCTTTAATAGACTCCAAAACGCCCCAAAACCGGACAGCGTTTGGGGCGTTTTTGGGTGGAATCGGGCAACTTGCGATGCTAATGCCCGCCGCCGTCTATCCTTACCGCCTGGTAGCCTCCTCTGGCACGGTAATAGATGAACTGGAGTCCGAACAGCACGAACAGGATGACGGGCAGGACTGCCACATAGCGGAAGCTCATCGCCGCACCTTGCTTCAGCGCCTCTTTGATAACGGGTAGCTGTTGCACAGCGGTTGGGTCGCCCTGCTGAGCCGCTTGTTCAATCTGCTGGACGCGTTCGGGGCTGAACTTGCCATCCACCACGACGACCTGCCGCACTTCCGCAGGGAGCCGGTTGATGGTCTGTTCATCGTAGATACGCCCCATCGCAGGTCCTGCCAGCCCCGCTGCGATCATGCCGGCGGCGCCCATCACTGCCAACAGGAACTCGCCTCCGCGCGGATAGCGTTCCGAGACCACGCCGAGCATCGTGGGCCAGAAGTAGGCTTTGCCGATACCAAACACCGTCGCAGCGAGGAACGCCGCACCCGCCGTGAATGAGACGCTCAGGAGATATAGCCCAATCGCGGCGAAGACCGAGCAGACCGCCAAAAGCCCGACTGGTGTGAAAATGCGCGCAATCGGACCTGCCACCAAGCGTAGCACGAACATCAAGCCCGAAGTGTAGACCAGGAAGAGGATGCCCTTGATGCCCACAGTATCGGTCAACACCGAGCCGACCCACTGGTCAGGTCCCAGCTCAGTAATCGCGGTCATACACATACAGAGCACCAGCAACAGCACGCCCGGACGCAAGATTTGAAGGAGCATCTCGCCCGTGCTGACGCCCGACACGGCGCGCTCGGTCTCGGGAAACTTCTCGGTGAGAATCATCAGCCCATAGACAATTGCGGGGAGGATGATAATGCCGATTCGGACTTGCCATGAGGCGTTGAAGAACTCTGCCAGCGCATAGGTCGCCAAGCCGCCGATAATCAGTCCCCCGGGCCACCATGCGTGAAGCACATTCAGCTTGTGGGTCTTCTGGTCAGGGTACATCGTGGCGGCGAGCGGGTTGATGACCGCCTCCACCGTACCGTTCGCCAGCCCAACCAGTAGCGTCGAAAGCAACAACGCCACAAACCCATAGTTGGGCGACAGGATGGTGAACACAATCCCAAGAATGTGGGCTACCGCAGCGAGTTTCAGCAGGCGTCCCATCCCGATGGTATTACAAAACGGACCGACCAGCAGGATTGCGATGGGGAATCCCCAAATCCCCATCAGGTTGACCAGCCCTTGCTGTTCGTGGGAAATGTTGAAAGTGGTGCCCAGCTCCTTGAGAATGTCAGCGCGTATAGAGAACGCCATCGCCGTTGTGACTAAAGCAATACAACTGGCAATAAACAACTTATTGGCGTTATAGCCATTGTGAGAACCGATTGGGTCGCTCATCTTCTCCCTCCTTAGCCCATCAAGATTCCCGTGAACAGGCTTTGATTCCTGCAATTTAAGTTTTCCATCCCCTCAGATTGCATAGGCGGATGCACCGAACTTTAGTGTCAGCGACTGCCATTAATACCAAATTTTAGGCTGAACTCTCCGACTATCGGGTAAAAACGGGCTATAATAAGCTATCAGCGTAAGCAAAAGATGGGTTCATAGGATTGCAAGTCGCATCGGCACTCCGATTGGACGCTTCCCTGCCCGCTGATGATAAGCTACCAGGAGGCAAACCGATGCGAAGCATCCTTATAAGTTTCGGGCTAATGCTTTCGTTGGCGATTGTTAGCGCCCAGTCATTTACCT
>JBDNDR010000284.1:0-3362 GCA_046718995.1 Fimbriimonadales bacterium | reverse complement strand
TCGCTTATGTTAGAGACACCCGTCAAATGGGTACTGGAGTTAGATGCGCAAGGGAAGCCGCAAGGAATGGTTATGCTGTCGGGGGGAGGCAATCCCAAAAAAGACCGCGGTTTGCCGATGCAAGTGCCATCTTTGGGTGGGCTACGCACCAGCGGAATCATGCCCTACCTACTGGCGGATAAGGCAGACTATGTGCTGGGCGACATCCACCATTCCAATTCGCGCGCTCAAGAGTGCAATCAAGCGTTCGTAGACCTCGTCAAGCGTTGCGCAGACGCTACCCAGCTCCCAGAGGTTCAGGCAGTGTACCAATTCTATCAGCACCACCGAAACCAACTCCAGATACCGCCTGACCTCAAGGAGGAAGATTACATCGTCCTCAGTGTCGATGGCGTAAGGCTCGTAGAGCGTCCTGAAGTCAAAGACTTTTGGCAACGGTACGCTCCCGCTGAACACGAGCTCATAGACCCCCAAATCCAGATGCAGTGTCTGGTGTGCGGCGAGCAAAAGCCCCCACTACGGCGCCACTTCATCAAGCTCAAGGGGGTACCCGGCGGTCAAACGGGCGGTGTGTCGCTGACCTCGGCGAATGCGAAGGCGTTCTACTCGTACGAACTGGAGGAAGGCTTTGTATCGCCCATCTGCCTGGAATGCTCCGAATTCGCCAACAAAGCGTTGAACTATCTCCTGCGTCAGGAGAGGCACCGTATGGTCATAGGCGACTTGGCTTATGTGTTCTGGACACGCGAGGAAAGCGAGTTTGACCCCTTCACTCTACTCAGTAAGCCCGAACCTGAAACCGTGCAGAAACTACTGGCGACCCCCTTCACAGGCAGGCAGGTCACACTGGATCATAACGACTTTTATGCAGTGGCGCTCTCTGCCAGCGGTGGGCGTGCCGTCGTGAGAAACTTCATCGAGACCACCCTCCCGCAAGTCCAGCAGAATCTCCAGCGCTGGTTCCACCTTCAGGAGCTGGTGGACTGGAAGACGGGAGCTATCGGTGCCCCCTCGGGCATCTATGCCCTTGCCGCCAGCCTCTACCGCGACGCGAATAAGGAGATGCGTCCCGAGGTACCCAAAGCGCTGATAGAATGCGCCCTCACTGGCTCCCGCCTACCCGACTGGATCCTCTACCAGGCGGTTCAGCGGAACCGCGCAGAACAATCGCTCACTTACCCCCGTGCCGTACTCCTTAAGATGGCACTTAACACACACAATCAGGAGGTGAAACCGATGCTCGATCAAAACAACCACGACCCAGCCTATCGATGTGGGCGGGTACTGGCGATATTGGAAGCGATACAACGGAGCGCTGTCGACCCGAAGGCGACCCTCGTAGACCGCTACTATGGGAGCGCCTCAACGACTCCTGCCAGCATCTTTGGCACGCTCCTTCGCCTTGCGCAAAGCCACCTCAGCAAACTCCGCAAAGAGCGAGAGGGGGCTTATATCTATCTCAGCCGTGAACTGGAATCGGCACTCCCCGACCACTTCCCAGCAGTGCTGACCCTGCACCAGCAGGCGTGGTTCGCTCTCGGCTACTACCATCAGCGCGCAGAGATGCGTCGGCGCGCAACGGAACGTTCGCAACAATCCCAAAACACTCAGGAGGTGATTGAAGATGAAGATTAATCCCCAAGCACTCTACTGCGACCCTACCAAACGGCACGACTTCGTGCTTCTGTTTGATGTGAAAGACGGCAACCCCAACGGCGACCCCGACGCAGGCAACCTGCCCCGAGTCGACCCCGAAACGATGCACGGACTGGTCACCGATGTGTGCCTCAAGCGCAAGGTGCGCAACTACATCGACCTGCTCTACGGCTCCGGCTTCAACCCGATGGACTATAACGAAAATGGGCGCGGGTACGGCATCTTCGTGCGCGACAGTGGCGTGGCGTTGAACGCCAAAATTGCCAGCGCAGGCGAAGCGGTCGGGGCACAGAAGCAAAAGAAGGTGGGCAACCCCGAAGTCCGAGCCGAACTCTGCAAACGCTACTACGATGTCCGCATGTTCGGTGCCGTACTCTCCACCGGAGACATCAACGCCGGACAGGTGCGCGGTCCCGTCCAAATCACCTTCGCACGCTCGCTGGACCCCATCGCCCCCCTGGAACTGACCATCACCCGCGTGGCTATCACGAAGGAAGAACAGACCGCAAGAGGTCAGAAACAGGCAGAGTCGGCTGAGAACGCCCAGGAAGCGAAGCTGAAAGAGACCGAAATCGGGCGCAAGCCGTTCGTGCCTTATGCCCTCTACCGCGCCCACGGCTTCTTCTCGCCCGCCCTCGCCAGCGACACAGGTATCGAAGCTCAAGACCTCGCCCTGTTCTGGGAAGCGGTGATGAACATGTGGGAACACGACCGCTCCGCCAGCCGAGGCATGATGGCGTGTCGGGGACTCTATGTGTTCAGCCACGACAATGGACTGGGGAACGCCCACGCTCATCACCTCTTTGAACGGGTTCAGGTCGTGCGCACGAACGGCAACAGCATCCCGCGCGCCTTTACCGACTACCAAGTTCTGGTGAACGATACCG
This sequence comes from Fimbriimonadales bacterium, assembly GCA_046718995.1. Classification (GTDB taxonomy): domain Bacteria; phylum Armatimonadota; class Fimbriimonadia; order Fimbriimonadales; family GBS-DC; genus CAKZQI01. The sequence goes on along the minus strand of JBDNDR010000284.1, from coordinate 819 downwards.
ACCTGCCCGAGGGCATCACGCTGACACGACTCGTCGATGGGTAGACCATGAACGGGCTGGAGCTCTACTGGGAGGAATCGGCAATCGTGCCCATCTCGGCGCTGGAGCACTATGTCTACTGCCCCCGCCAGTGTGCGCTCATCCACATCGAGCAAACTTACGAGGAGAACGAGTACACCCTGCGGGGCAAGAGCCTCCACGAACAGGTGGACATCCCGCGCACCGTCAGTGAAGAGGGACTCGTGAGCCACTCTGCCCTCCCCCTCTGGAGCGTCCGCTTGGGACTGATAGGGCGTGCCGACCTCGTGCTTTTCTACCCCAACGGCACGCCCTACCCCATCGAGTACAAATCGGGACGCAAAAAAGTCAAATATCACGACGATGTCCAACTCTGCGCCCAAGCGATGTGTCTTGAAGAGATGTTGGAACTGTCCGTACCCGAGGGGAGCATCTACTACCATTCCAGTCGGCGACGGCGCCCTGTGAGCTTCACACCCGAACTGCGTCAACTCACCGAACAGACCATCGTGGCAGTGCGCGACCTGCTCCAACAAAAGGCTATCCCGCCCCCCGCGAACGATGCGCGCTGTAACGGATGTTCCCTGATACACATCTGCATGCCCGACCTCATCGCCCTGCTCCAGCATCCAGCCAACAGACCCAACCCGTTCCGCTTAAACGAGCCTGAAGACACGCGATGACCTATCAGTACCTTAACACGCTCTATGTGATGCTGGAAGGCGCCCACCTGCGCCTGGACTACGAAACCGTACGCATCGAGCACGAGAATGCCCCCCTCAAACAGATTCCGCTGCACCA
>JBDNDR010000283.1:0-3373 GCA_046718995.1 Fimbriimonadales bacterium | reverse complement strand
GCGCGTTTAGACCTCCATGCGGTGGTGGCGTATCTCAACAGCGAACCGGTGCAAGCCTATGTATCGACCCTCTATCGCGACTTCGTGCCCCATCTAACGACCACGATGCTCAAGCGGATTCCGCTTCCGGAATCGCTGATTCTGAACACTATGGTGCCCCAACTATCGCTGTGGTGTGAATATGAGAAGGCGTGCACATAAAAAACCATCACAACAAGGTATAATCATGCCACACAGTGAGGCGCTCGAGATGAACGCACAAGAAATGCTGGAAAAATTTGAAAAATTTTTGGGCGGGATTCCTTTAGACTGGTATCGCGAAGAACTAATGACTGTTAAGACTGTAGAACAGAATTTATCAAAAGAATTAAACCCCTTACCCTTTATCTATAAATACTACTGGATTCCTCAGAATCCCTCGAATTTTCCCAGCTACGAAGATTTTTTTACGCAGTGGTGGGAAGAACATCTTAATCCTCTCGATGATTTTATCAGCAAGTACCTCTGGGGTTGTTCTTACCAGTTTGTAAAATTAGGATTTAAGGCACGTATTTATCGTACCTTCATTTCTGTGCTGACGCAATTTCATTTCGCTTATACTTGGTTAGCGCACTGTAAGCAGCCTTTGGAAGCCTCGGCAGAGCTAGATATGAAAGGCATTGACGCTTTAGTAAAATTTCAAGATGCAGAAGTTGCTCTTCAAGTTAAGAAACAAACCTACCGGTCTGAGGCGAGGGGAGCAGGACGATTTGCCAAGCGTGCTCCGCAAGCACAGCTTACCGTAGAGGTTCCATATACGCTTATACGGGGAAGTATGAAAAAGAGAACAGGAAAACAGGAAGAGAAGAAGGAGCATAAGCTTCTCCGCAACTTGGCAAAAGATTTTCAGAACTGGCTGCCGAACGGCTTCGTTGTATTCAAGCCTGAGTATCCCCTCTATGTAGAGCAGTTGGTAGATGCAAAAGTCAAGAACAAGGTTGAAGGTATTATCTCCTGGAACGAACTTTTAGATTCGTATTTGACTTCAAAATCCAAAAAATCCAAGACTCCTGCAAACTCTCCTAACGCTTCCACACCGTCATGCTGAGCGTTAGCGAAGCATCTCATCGAGACCCTTCGCCTGCGGCTCAGGGTGACGAAAGGGTGGGACTGGCTCAGAGTGACGAAGGGGGGACTGGCGCAGGGTGACGAAGGGTGGGACCGGCTCAGAGTGACGCGAAGGGACTGGCTCAGGGTGACGAAGGGTGGGACCGGCTCAGAGTGACGAAGGGGGGACTGGCGCAGGGTGACGCGAAGGGGCTGGTACATAGTGGCGGATGAGGGTCTTCACATCATCCCTCAATAAGCCTGCCACCCACTCAGCCTGCCTGCGACATCGCACGCACGATCAAAATCACATCCAAAGTCATGCTCACTGCCCAGTGAACCCAGAAGCAGGGCAGGAACGACTTGACCCTGAGCGCCACTATGCTCAGCACAATCCCCGCAAAGAACGAGCCGATAATCTCCGGGGTCGGCTTGCCCCAGTGCATCAGGGCGAAAGCCACCGCCTGCAAGCCCACACCCCACCAGCCAATCCACCGATACAACCCGAAGGTCAAGAACCCCCGAAAGAAGAACTCCCAACAGAAGAGGTAGTAGCCGTAGACCAGCTGAAAGTAGACCGCATAGGCGGGGTCGCTCAGCACGCGCTTATCCAGCGGATAGTAGGCTTGGAAATCAGGGCGGAGCGAGGCGAAGTAGACCACGACCGCCATCGGGAAGTACATCAACAGGGCATAGATTGCGCCTAACTTCCCATCGCCCCGCGCCAAGCCATAGTGGCTCAGCTCACCCTTGCCGAAAAACGCCAGCACCAACACCGGCACCCACAGAAGCATCGCCGTGTTGACCAGCAGGTACTCGTTCCAATCGCGCAGGGTAGCACGCTCGGTGTGGAGTCCCAGCCACTTTAGCGAGTACACCGTGTAGGGCTGCTGGTTGTAGACGAAGAGGAACCCTAAGATGAGCGCACCCAGCAAGGCGACCCAGAACTCCGACCGCTTCACGGTGCGTTTTGACCTCCTGCGCGGTAGCGGATTTCGTAGACGCGCTGACGCCCACTGTAGCCCCCAATCAGCGACAGGGTCTCTATCGGCTGGGTGGGGTTCGGGTCGCGCGCCCAGAGGATTGGCTCACCGTCCCACAGTGCCCAGATTTGCCCGCCCCGACGCGAGAGCTGCACCCGATGCCTACCCGGAGTCACGCGTATCGGGCTATCCCCCACCTCCTGACCGAACAGGCGGAAGCGCGTGCGCGTGTTGGCATAACCCCCGACGAACAGCACATAGTCGCGCCCAGCGTTGCGCTCGGTGGTGGTCGGCAGGAACGCCCCCAGCACCATATCCTGTACCGCCTCCATCTCAATCCACAGGTCAAACTCGGTGGCGTTTAGCCCGCCAATCTGCAGGTGCGATTCAGGATGTCCCTCGTAGACCCAGGCGTCTGCTTGCACTTGCCACTCGGTAGGTACCCGAAGTGTGCCGGGGCGACTGGGGGTCAGCACTGCCGTTGCGTCCGAGCGGCTCAGTTCCGAGGGCGCACCCGACGGCAGGGGAAGCGCGCCCGTCGGCTCCTGCAGGATACAGTAGAACAGGTCATACGGTTCGTAGACCGAGTAGCCTGTGCCCTCCGCCGTGTAGAGGTCTATGGAGACACCGATGGGGCGTCCGCCACCTTGCCAGAACCATCGGCTCTCACCTCCGTTGGGGATACGGATTTCCAACACGGTGGACTGGTCGCGCTGGCGGGTCGCTCGCCACTCAAAGCCCGGTGCAGGACGCCACAGCACGCGAAGCTCCGGTTCGGCACGGTTGAGCAGTTCGAACTGGATAGAAGTATCGTGCGCGTAGATTCCTTCACCCTCGCCGTCCATCCCCACATAGAGGCGTTGCCAACTGCCCGTGATACGGAACAGCGCATAGTAATAGTCCCCGTCGTGGCAGTGCTTGAACATTAGTTTGCGCCCATCCTGGTTCAGCTCGCCAGCAGGAGGCAGATTCTGCCACTCGCTATCGTCGCCGTTCAGGGTTGCCCGCATGAACCAGACCATCGGTTGCCACGGGTAGAGGGGGTAGGGGTCGTACAGGTCGGGTAGCCCGTCGCCGTCGCTGTCGGGGTGTCGGGGGTTCGGCAGGCGGTGTTGAGGCTTGGGTTTCACGAAGGTGTTTTGGAGCGGTGCCGGCGCCCAAGTGCTGAGCATCACCTTCTGCAGGTCGGGGGTCTGACCGTCGGTGCGCGCTCGGCGTGGGTCAGAGCCGAAGCGTTTCTCGTCCAACGGCAGGCGTGGGTCGTCGTCGGGGAAGCCGTCCCCGCCACGGCTGGGATTGCGCCT
>JBDNDR010000282.1:0-3382 GCA_046718995.1 Fimbriimonadales bacterium | reverse complement strand
TCTGGAGCGGGCGCAAGATAATGCCCAGCCCACGCACACCCGCACCAATCATATTCACGATGCTATCGATGAGGCTGTCTATAATCACCGCTGTGATGAGCGCGAGGGTGCCCCCGACATTCACGCCGAGCCAGCGCATCAGACCGTCGTAGCCCCACTGCCGATGTGCAACGCCCCAGATGCCTTGCAAACTGGCCTCGGCTTTCGGCATCCCCGCACGATAGCGTGCAAACCCCAGACCAATCCCAGCCAGCGCGGCTCCCAACGCCAGCGCGAACACGAACCCTTTCTGCGACTCGGCTTGAGCCACCGGGTCAGCAAATGTGCGCGCCTCCGCCACGGGCTTGAGGAACTCGTGGAACGCCTTCTCGGTGGGCAAGACCCAGCCGAACACCACCGAGCCGACCGCCAGCGCCACCAGCACTCCCAACACCACCCAGTACCGCTCACGCTCGGGCTGATGGTGCGAATCGTACTGGGCAGGCGCAAAAAAGACCAGCCCCATCATACGCGTCATATACAAGGCGGTCAGGAGCGCAGTGCCCAGACCCACCCAGAACAGTATCGGTGCAAATGAGACCACACTGGAGCCTTGCGCGCTCAGTAGAATCGCCTCTTTAGACCAAAAGCCCGATAGGAACGGTATCCCACTGATTGCCAACCAGCCCACGAGCATGGTCGCCATCGTGATGGGCAGATAGCGCATTAGCCCGCCCATCTGCCGAATGTCGCCGTTGTGGTGGAGCGCAATCAGTACCGAGCCAGCCCCCAAGAACAGCAACGCCTTGAAAAAGGCATGGGTCGCCACATGGAACATCCCCACCCAGAATGCGCCTGCTCCTACCGCAAGGAACATCAAGCCGAGCTGGCTCACGGTGGAGTAGGCTAAGATGCGTTTCAGGTCGGTCTGAGCGAGCGCAATCGTTGCCGCAAAGAGCGCGGTGAGCGCGCCCAGCCCCGCCACGATGCCCATCGCTGTCGGCGACGCCTCCAGAAGGGGATGCACCCGCACAAGGGCATAGACCCCCGCCGTGACCATCGTGGCGGCGTGAATGAGCGCCGAAACCGGGGTCGGACCCGCCATCGCATCCGGGAGCCAGAAGTAGAGGGGCAACTGCGCCGATTTGCCCGACGCCGCCAAAAAGAGCAGGAGACCCAACACCGTAGCGGTCGCCGTGCCCGCAATCTGAGCGGCTTGCGCGTTCACCTCACTGAACGAGAGCGTGCCGAACAGCGCAAGCACCATAAACATCGCAATCATGAAGCCGACATCGCCGATGCGGTTCACGATGAACGCTTTGTTGCCCGCATCGGTGTTCGCCTTCCAGTCCGAAGTGCGATAGAAAAAGCCAATCAATAGATAACTGCACAGCCCGACACCCTCCCAACCGATGAACATCACCAAGAAGTTGCCCGCCAGCACCAGCGTCAGCATGAAGAAGACGAACAGGTTGAAATAGGTAAAAAAGCGTGCGTAGTCGCTATCGTCCGCCATGTAGCCGGTGGCGTAGAGGTGGATAAGCCCTCCAATCCCCGTGATGACCAGCACCATGAGGATAGACAGTGGGTCTAAAATAAACTCAAACGGGATGCGGAGGTCGCCGACCTGAATCCATTCCATCAGCGTGAAGGTGGCGGAGCGTTGGTCTTGGGGCAGTTGAAGCATCGCTTGGAACAGGCTCCAGCCGAGAGCGAACGCGCCCAGCACGACGCCCGTGCCGACCGCGCCGACCAGCCACTTGCCTATCCGCTCGCCCAGCGCTCGGATAATCAAGCCCCCAAACAGCGCGTGGAACACCGAGCCGAGCAAGGGCAGTAGGAGTATCCAGGTCAAAAACTCTGTCCGCAGTCCGTCCATAGGGTGCTTTCTCCGTGCGTGCCAGATTATACCCGCCCCACCCCCTGTTAGCCGGATAATCGGGCGACCTGTGCCTACGGTTCCCGCACCCCACTTGGGGGTAGAATCTAACTATGCCAAAGGCGAAGATAACCATCACCCTGAAGCCGGGACTACTGGACGCTCAGGGACGCGTGCTACACCAAGCACTTCAGCAGCTGGGCTTCGAGTCGGTGCAGGGCGTGCATGTCGGCAAATATCTGGAGGTGGAGCTCAGCCCCAACGGCGACCCCCATGAACAAGTCGAGGCGATGTGCCAAAAACTGCTGGCGAACCCCGTGATTGAGCGGTACCATTACGAGGTGGTGGACGAGTGAAAGCAGGCGTGATCGTGTTCCCCGGCTCGAACTGCGACCGCGATGCGTTCCACGCCCTGCGCGATGTGCTAGGCTACGAGGTGGACTACCTTTGGCATGCGGATCGAAGGAACCTTCAGGAGTACCAACTGGTGGTGGTGCCCGGTGGGTTCTCCTACGGCGACTATCTGCGTCCGGGCGCCATTGCGCGTTTTGCGCCCATCATGGACGCTGTGTGCGACTATGCCGAGCGTGGTGGGCTGGTGTTGGGCGTGTGCAACGGCTTCCAAATTCTCTGCGAGGCAGGGCTACTGCCGGGCGCGCTCACGCGCAATGTCGGGCTGAAGTTCATTTGCAAGCCTGTTCACATACGCGTAGAGAACGCCGAGACCCCGTTCACCCGCCGCTATCGCGAAGGCGAGGTATTGACCGTTCCCATCGCTCACGGCGACGGGCGATATGTGTGTGATGAGGCGACCCTTCAACAATTAAAAGCGAATCGGCAGGTCATCTTCCGATACTGTAGCCCCGCTGGCGAACTGGATGAGGCTTGGAACCCCAACGGCTCGGTCGACCACATTGCAGGGGTGGCGAATGCGCGGTTCAATGTGCTGGGGATGATGCCCCACCCCGAACGCGCATGCGAGATACTGCTCGGTAGCGAGGACGGGCGTAGGCTCCTGAGTGTGTAAAGCCGCCGGCTCCGCTCTAACTCACGGTATTTGACGGCGCGCCTGCGCCAGCCACTGGTCGATCGCCTCAGCATCGCCCGTTTGAAGGAGCGATTCGATTTCCGCTAACTCTTTCTGGAACTGGCTTAGCGACTGGAGCAACGCCTCGCGGTTGAGGTGGAAGATTTCGCTCCAGAGTGTGGGGTCGCTTTGGGCAACGCGCGTGGCAGAACGCCAACTGCTACCCCCTTGCAGGGTGGTTGGGTGCTTCGTATGCAGGGCGTTGAGGCTGAAGGCGATGGCATGGGGCAAATGGCTGAGCAGTGCCATCTCGCGGTCGTGGTGTTCGGCGTCCATCGTGAGCGGTGTCGCGCCCACTTTTCGCACCAACTCCTCGACATGGGCGAGCGCATTGGCGTCGGTGATGGATGTCGGGGTGAGTACCCACTGGGCGCCCTGAAAGAGGTCTGCTTGGGCAGACTGCCACCCGTGATGTTCGGTGCCTGCGATGGGGTGCC
>JBDNDR010000281.1:0-3385 GCA_046718995.1 Fimbriimonadales bacterium | reverse complement strand
ACCCAAGAGGTTTCCCACTGGGTGGGGGAGTTCCTGCTGTCGGGGAAGTGTCCCCCCTCTCCATGTTGGGAAAGGGGGGCTTGGGATGAGGAAGGAACAGAATCAGCAACCTGTGCCGAAGTTGAACAGCACAATCAGCAGGTCGGCGTCGTCCACAACCGAGTCGCCGTTGAGGTCTTCGGGGAGCTCGCTTCCAGTGCCACCGAAGGCGAACAGCACGGCGAGCAGGTCAGCATCATCGACGCATCCATCGCCGTTCACATCACCCGGTACGGTGTCCAGCAGGACGCGCACATTGTCAATGTAGAGGATGGCGGGTCCACTTGCCGAGTTGAAGCCGAGGTTAATGTAGAACCAGCCCTGACTATAGTCGGTAGGAGCGACACTGCGATAATCGATCGCTACCGTGTAGACACCCGGCTGGGTGGGGAAGCCCATCGCATCGTTTTCCTGACGCCAGCCACCAGGGTCGTTGAAGGAGAGAATCATATTCCACCAGCTCCCTTGTTGGCTGTCGGGCGGGACATAGACATCCATAATCAGCAGTTTGCCCTGGTTGAGGGTGTTGGCAACCGCAGCACTGTTGCCCCCGTTGAATGCCCAGTTGAACCCGTTCACCCACTCCACGCGCATGGAAGAGGAACCTGTGGACGCCCAGTCGGTGCTTTGACTCAGCTGGATGTCGGCATCTTGGGGTGTGAAGCCGTGTAGGTCGCTCTCAAAGTCAAACAGCTGTACTGTGCGCGACTCATCCAATGGGCGAATGTTATCCAAGTAGAAGTTGCGCGCTGCAGGAGCGTTGACACCGATGTTGAGTTGGAACCATGGCGCATTCGGGTCGGGGGCAGCAAGCGGGCGCAAATCCATTAGCACGGTGCGGGTGCCTGCCAGGCGCGGCAGATAGAACGGACCGTAGTTGGTCTGACGCCAGCCTGCAGGGTCGTTGAACGAGACGATAAAGTTAGACCAGTTAAGCCCCGTATTGGAGAGTAGCGTTACATCCGCAAGGAGAACACGGTTATTGGCGAGAACACCGGCAATCCCCGGAGCGGTACCCCGATTGAGCCAGGTGAACCCCCCGTTCCAACTGACCTCCATCGAGAAGTTGCCATGGGTCGCCCCGAAAGTAGACTGGGAGAGAGTTGCTCCTGTCGAAGTAAAGTCTTGCAGGTCATTCTCAAACGAGAAGAGTACTTGCGCAGGGGACAGCACCCAAAGGGTACCCCCAAGTATCACCACTGATACCAGTTTAGATTTAAGCATCGTTGTGCACCTCCGCTTTATTGGTGTGTGCTACAACCGTCTTGGTTGAAGCGGTTAAATTATACATCATTTTTGGCAGATTCCTGCCTTCTGTTTGGGGCGAAGGGGTACAATTAGCCCGATTCAGGGAGGATTTGAACCGAATGCGTGCATCACGCTATTTTCTACCAACTTTGCGAGAGGTGCCAGCCGAAGCGGAACTGACCAGCCACCGCCTCCTGTTGCGGGGCGGATTTATTCGTAAGGAGTCGGCGGGAGTCTATGTCTATATGCCCCTCGGCTGGCGAGTGATACGCAAGATCGAACAGATTGTGCGTGAGGAGACCGACCGAATCGGTGGGATTGAACTGTTTATGCCCGCGCTGGTGCCCCAAGAGCTGTTGGATGAGACGGGGCGGAGCGGGTTGGACATTTTGTTCCGTTTGAGAGACCGCCATAACCGTCCGTTCACCCTCGGCTTCACCCACGAGGAGATTATCACCGACATCGTGCGCAGTTTTGTCAGCTCCTATCGCCAGATGCCCCTCTTGCTGTATCAGATTCAGACGAAGTTCCGTGATGAGCCGCGCCCACGTGCGGGGGTCATCCGGGCGCGCGAATTTTTAATGTATGACGCCTACAGCTTTGACACCGACCACGACTCGTTGGAGCGGGTGTATCAAGCCCTGCGTCGTGCCTACTTCCGAATGTTTGAACGGATGGGACTGCCCACCATTATTGTGGAGGCGGAGGCAGGCGCGATAGGTGGTGGAAGCAACGAGGAGTATATGATTGTGGCGGATGGGGGCGAGGATAAGGTGCTTCAGTGCGATTCGTGCGGCTACGGTGCTAATGCCGAGCGCTGTGAACTGCCTGACCCCCAGCTCACGCCACCCACTACCGACACCATCCCTCCGATGGAGCAGGTTGCCACGCCCAACGCCCGCACCGTAGACGAGGTCACCCAGTTCCTGAACACCACGCCTGACCGCTTGGTGAAAACCTTACTAATGCAGGTGGATGGCAAACCCGTTGCGGCGCTGATACGCGGCGACCGTGAGCTGAATCCCTATAAACTGATGCATGCGCTGAACGGTCAGAGCGTGGAGATGCTGGACGCCGAGCGTATTCGCACACTGACAAACGCACCCGTCGGGTTCGCTGGACCGGTGGGGCTACCGAGCGACCTGCCCGTGTTGGCAGATTATGAACTGCGCGGTCTGCAAGATTTTATCACGGGTGCGAACGCCGAGGACGCACACTTAATCCATGTGTGCTGGGGACGCGACTTCCCCGAACCGCGTTGGGCTGACCTGCGCGTTGCGGGGGCGGGCGACCGATGTGCCCGATGCGACAGCGGAACCCTGCGCGAAGTGCGCGGCATAGAGGTCGGACACATCTTCCAGCTGGGCACCAAGTATAGCCAAGCGATGGGCGCGCTGTTCACCGACGCCGAAGGGAACCAGCACCCCATCATTATGGGCTGTTATGGGCTGGGAGTCAGCCGATGTCTCGCTGCGATTGTGGAGGTTCACCACGACAAGGACGGAATCCGATTCCCCATCAGTGTGGCGCCTTTTGAAGCGGTGCTGGTGCTGGTCAACTCGGAGGACGCCACCCAGCGTGCGGTTGCGGAGCGCCTCTATGCCGAACTCTGCGAGGCGGGCGTGGAAGTGCTTTACGATGACCGCGACGAACGCAGTGGGGTCAAGTTCAAAGACGCCGACCTGATAGGCATCCCAATTCAGGTAGTGGTAGGGCGCGGGGTGCAGGAGGGACAGGTGGAGGTGCGCTTGCGTGCCGATAAGATGCCTACTCTCGTGCCGATTGAACAGGCGACTGCGACGGTCAGCGACCTGCGCCAGAGCCTCTATCGCGCCCTCCAGCCGAGCGAGGACTGAGGCGATTGCGTAGCGGGCACGGTGGCTGGGCATGGCTTGGGTTGGTTGGGCTGAGCGTGTGGCTGTGCGCCTGCCAGCCAACCTCTACCTCTGAGCCGTCCCAGCCTCCGACCGAGCCGGAGCAGGGTGTGAGCCTCCCTGATGCCAAATTCCAGATGGCGAACCCTACCTTGGAACAGCAGGATGAACAAGGCAGGGTGCTGTGGCGGCTGGAGGCACGCCTGCTCCAAGCCGAGTCGAAA
>JBDNDR010000280.1:0-3424 GCA_046718995.1 Fimbriimonadales bacterium | reverse complement strand
GGCAGGTCTGCGGTTTGCGTCGCCGATTGGTCTCATCCGTCTGGATGTCGCTTATGGTCGGCGTGGCTTCGTCTACCTGAGTTTGGCAGGTGCCTACTGACTGCTTTCAGACTCTTTCGGGGCGCAAGGGCTTGCGCCCCGACACACACTATACCGCACAGATTTCGTAAGCCCGCTTCAGGGCGACCAGTGGGTCTCCCTTGGGCACGAACTCCTGACCGATGAAGCCCTTATACCCTGTCTCTTTGATGGCTTTCATAATGGCAGGGTAATAGAGTTCTTGGCTTTCATCGATCTCGTTGCGTCCGGGGTTGCCAGCGGTGTGGTAGTGGGCAATCTTCTCGTGGTGGGTGCGAATCGTGCGGATGATGTCGCCCTCCATAATCTGGGCGTGGTAGATGTCGTAGAGGATTTTCACGCGGGGCGAGTTGATTAGCTCCACCACGCGCAGTCCCCAACTCATTCGGTCAAACTGATAGTCGCGGTGGTCTACTTTGCTGTTGAGAATCTCTAAGGCGAGCGTGACCCCGTTCTGTTCGGCATAGGACACCACGCGCTTGAGGCAGGCGACGGTGTGTTCGATACCCTCCTCATCGGGGCGTCCCCGCCGATTGCCCGAGAAGCAGATGAGGATGGGGATTTCGTACTTCACGGCTTTATCGATCGTCGCTTTGATTTCGTCTTCGATTCGGCTGTGGTTGCGCGGGTCGTTCATGCCGTTCTCGATCGTGCCGTGTCCCCCGTGCGTGACAATCGTCATCCCTGCCTCTTTGACCATATCCCACATCGGCTCGGGCACGAGTTCGAACCCTTCGTAGCCCATGCGCTTCGCCTCGGCGATGAGGCGCTTGGGGTCTACACGCCCAGCAACCGTCCACCAGCAGATATCTTGTTTCATAGTGCTACGGAGATACGAGAGTTGGGGCACGATTCCTGCCAAGATAGACGGCTCAGACCTGCACGAACCGCTGAGCCGCCCACCACGCGCAGATTCCGCCTATCAGCGCGCCCAATCCCGGCAGGGAAATCAGCAGGAGGCTCGGGGGAAGCCCCGGCGGGAGGTCTCTCAGGAAGGGCCACAGATGGAGGGTGTAGTCCGAGATGAGTCCTGCGCCGACCAACACCGACACCGCTCCAATCAGTCCGCCCAGCCCACCTTGTACAATCCCTTCCAAGATAAAGGGTGTGCGCATCGTCAGCAAGGAGGCTCCCACCAACGCCATCACCCGTACTTCACGCTGGCGCGAATAGATGGTCAGCCGCACGGTGTTGTAGATGAGCAAAACAGCCGAGAGGAGGAGCAGGCTAATCGCACTCAACCCGACCAGCCGGACTAAGCGCGCGGTGGCTAACACTTGGCGGAGGGTCTCGCGCTGGTCGATCACCTCGTCTACGGTCGGCTCTTGGCGAATGCGCTCGGCGACTGCGGGGAGTTGTTCGGGCAGTTGGGTCGCCACGATGAGTTTATCGGGCAGGGGATTCGGGAGGTCTTTGAGGTTGATTTCACTGGAGAGGCGCGCCTGCTCTTCTGCCCATGCTTTCTCGCGAGGCACCAGCGTCACGCGCACCACTTCGGGCATCGCCTCTATTTTCGCCTTGAGTTCCAGCGCCTGCTCGCGGGTCGCCTCAAACTTCAGGAAGACTTGGGTCTCGAACTGCTTGGGCAACATCTGGGCGACCGCATCCAGCTTGTACAGGGTCATTCCGACCACGCCCACCAGCACCAACGCCACGCACGCGGTGGAGATGGAAGCCACCTGAAGCAAAGGGTTGCGCCTCAGTGCCTGCCAAGTCTCGTTCCACAAGAATCGCACACGAGCAATCATAGCGGTATCGGCGGGTAGAGTCGATCCAGTTCCACAGGATAGCCCCCGTGTGGGACATCGCTGATGATGCGCCCTCGGTCTAACGCCACGACCCGTTGCCGGGCGCGGTCGACAATCGTGCGATTGTGGGTGGAGACGATGACGGTCGTACCGCGCAGGTTGATTTGGAGCAGGAGGTCGATGATTTCCCAGCTGGTTTCGGGGTCTAAGTTGGCGGTCGGCTCATCGGCAATCAGCAGGGGGGGACGGTTGGCGATGGCACGCGCAATCGCCACGCGCTGGGCTTCACCCCCCGACAGCTGGGCAGGGTAGGAGCGGGCACGGTCGCTCATACCCACCCGTGCCAGCACTTGCGCCACCCGCTGACGCACGGCGCTCTCGTTGTAGCCAATCGCGCTCAGGGCATAGGCGATGTTTTCCCAGACCGTCTTGCGTTCCAGAAGCGGGTAGTCTTGCGGGATGATACCGAGTTGGCGGCGCAGGGTCGGGATTTCGCGGGTTTTGAGGCGATTGACCTCCATGCCCAGCACCCACACGCGCCCCGCAGTCGGCTTGAGCGCGCCGTACAGCAGTTTGAGGAGTGTGCTTTTGCCTGCGCCTGTGGTGCCCACGAGAAAGACGAACTCGCCCCGCTCCACCACCAAATCCACCTGATGCAGAGCGTGGTGCTCGCCATATTCCACGCTGACCTTTTTTAGCTCAACCATCCACTCTCCCGTTCAATAATACCCTGCCATGTCCTGCTGGAGCGACGCTGGAGAACAGAGAAACTCCCCCACCCCAATTAGGGAGCGGGGGAGAATGGGGTTCCGAATCGACTGAGGGCGTTAGAGCGCCTCGCGCACGAGTGCCTCCGCATTTTCCAGGTTCTGGGCGACCTCGTTGAGGAACTCAGCACCGCCCACCCCGTTGATGAGACGGTGGTCAAAGGTCAGCACCAGATTCACATGGGGCACGCCGTCCACATCAAAAGTGTCGCCCGCGAACAAGATGCCCACTGCCGGCGCCACCAGCACAGGAATCGCATCGATCATCTGAAAGCCGCCCATATAAGTCAGCAACAGTTGCATACTGGCATCGGCTTGGTCTTCACCGGCGCGCGCCTTGCGTACTTGGCTCTGAACCGCCTTCACAAACTCCACAAAGCCCAGAGCGCTGGCGTTCTTCACCAGGGCGGTCACCAGCTCATCGCCGGGGCGGGCGACGGCGATGCCCAAGTTGAGGTGCTTATACTCGCGGAGGGTCTCCTCACCCACCAGTTGGGATCGGAACTTGGCGTGGTTGAGGGTTGCACGCGTGGCACAGTAGGCGAACACCTGAAACTCGGAAGGCTGAACGGGCACATCCGAGCGTTCGCGTAGCTCGTTCGCCACCCGGCGCACAGCATCCCAACGCGCATGGCGACGCAAAGTCGCTGGAACCACCAGCTGGCTACTGCGCTTGATGCGATAGATGAAGGTGCGCTGTTGGGTGGGGAGCGGATAGTCTATAAACTCAGCATCGGCAGCCGCGCTGGGACGCATGGTCAAGTAAGCGTCAACATCCTCCGGCATGAGCTTATTGCCCGCGCTGGCAGGGATTCGGCGCAGCTCCTCCTC
>JBDNDR010000028.1:0-11723 GCA_046718995.1 Fimbriimonadales bacterium | reverse complement strand
GCGCAAACTGAACCACGCGCACAACATAACCGCGCTCGCCGTGGGGCAATCGGAGCGACACATCGCGCATCTCCTCCGCCTTACCCCCGAAGATGATGCGTACCAACTTCTGCTCGGTCGTGCCTTCAGTCTGACCCTTCGGTTGGATTTTACCGACCAAGATGTCGTCCGGCTTAACTTCGGCACCCAAGCGAATAATACCGTTCTCATCTAAGTCGCGTCGGGTCTCTTCGCGTACATTGGGGATGTCGTTCGTGATTTCCTCTGGACCGAGCTTGGTTTCGGTTGCGTCGGTCTGATAGCTTTCCAGGTGGATACTGGTGTAGGTGTCGTCGTAGAGGAGCCGTTGCGAGACGAACACCGCGTCTTCGTAGTTGTATCCCCCAGCGGGCAGGAACGCCACTAAGATATTGCGCCCAAGTGCCACCTCACCATTCTCAGTGCTTGGACCGTCGGCGATGAGGTCGCCTGCGCGCACCCGCTGACCCAGTCGTACTCGCGGTAAGAAGCTGAAGCAAGTCCCTTTGTTGGACTGCACCAGGTGGAGCAGTTTATAAATATCTTCCTCGCCTGTGTCGCACTTGACGCGCACCTCTGTGGCAGACACATAGGTCACACGCCCGTCGTGTCGGGCACGCACCGTACTGCCCGAGTACTGTCCTGCCACCCGCTCGATGCCAGTGTGAACGAACGGCGCCTCGGGGTTGATGAGGGGCACACCCTGCTTCTGCATGTTAGACCCCATCAGCGCGCGTCCGGCGTCGTCGTGCTCTAAGAAGGCAATCATCGACGCAGAGACCGAGAACACCTGAGCGGGATCCACATCCATGTAGTGCACTTCCTCGCGCCTGACGGTCGGATACTCGTCGCGCCATCGCACCTGTACCATCTCAGAGGCAATCGTGCCGTCGTCGTTGACGGGGGTGTCTGCAGGCGCAATATAGGCGTTCTCGTCTTCGTCAGCGGGGAGATACACAATCTCGTCCGTTAGTTTGCCGTTGCGCACCACACGATAGGGCGTTCGGATGAAGCCGAACTCGTCCACCGTGGCATAGAGGGTCAACTGGTTCACCAGCCCGATGTTCTGACCTTCGGGCGTCTCAATCGGGCAGATGCGTCCGTACTGGGATGGGGTGATGTTGCGCACCTGCGGGGGAATGCTCTGGCGGTTCAGTCCACCCGGTCCCAGCACCGACAGGCGGCGCTTGTTCGCCAGCTCGGAAAGCGGGTTGGTCTGATCCATAAAAGTAGAGAGCGGGTTCGTGGCGAAAAACGAAGCCAGCGCCGCCGAGACGGGCTTCACGCTCAGCACCACATTCGGCAGGATTTGCGAGACATCCTCCGCCGCAGTCATCTTCTCGCGCGCTGTCTTCTCCATCCGCTGGAACCCCGCACGCAAGTG
Organism: Fimbriimonadales bacterium; assembly: GCA_046718995.1. Taxonomy (GTDB): domain Bacteria; phylum Armatimonadota; class Fimbriimonadia; order Fimbriimonadales; family GBS-DC; genus CAKZQI01. Next base: position 10,321 of record JBDNDR010000028.1, on the reverse strand, counting down.
CGCCTGGAGAAGCTCCCCAACCGAACGAACCCGCTTATTCGCTAAGTGGTCTGTATCTTCGTATTCGTGCTTACCCTCTGCCATTTCCAGTAGGTGGCGCAGGGCTAACAACAGGTCGGGCACCGTGAGTCGTCGGACATTATCGGGGAGGTTATGTCGGAGCTTACGGTTAATCTGATAGCGTCCCACACGACCGAGGTCATAGCGGCGCGAGTCGAGCACCAGCCCATAAAACAGGTTGCGCACATTTTCTTCCACCGCAGGGTCACCCGGGCGCATGCGGCGATAGAAATCCAACACAGCCTCACGCGAGTCGAGGGTCGGGTCGGCGTCTAAGGTGGCTTGGAGCGGGCGGGGCAGTTCCACTCGGCGCGCAATCACTTGAACCTGCTCAGGGCGTTGGCGTGCGATTTTCTTGGCGAGGTCCGCATCGATTCGCGTGCCACGCTCGGCGAGCAGCTTGCGGGTGCGCTTACCCTCGTAGAAATCTTCATCCAACACTTTGCCGACGAGGCTTTTCTCGTCCGGTTCGCGAAGCACCTCGGGCTGTTCGGTGATGCGTCCGAACATCCGTTCAAGCGCCTCGTTAGTCAGCCCCAGTTGAGGGTCGTAGGGAGGTTCCACGGTTGCAAAACCATTTTGCACCGCCTCAGTCTGCTGTTCCAGCCACTCCGAAGTTACGACGGGGTCATCGCCCAGTTGGTCTTTCAGTGCTTGGAGGCTGAGCACGAGGTTCCCCTCAGTGTCGGTGACATCACTCAGAACACGCCAGCCCACACAGCGCTTGAGTTCCATCCGAGCAGGCACGCGCGCCTCTTCGAACGCAGCGAACGCCTTGATAATCTGAGTCATCGGCAGCTGTTTAGACTGGTGCACTTTGAGCCGGAGCACACCCTGCGCATCGCTCCCCCCATCCAGCCAGGGCCCTTCCGAAGGGATGATTTGCACCTGCAGGACTTTCTCCATCGAGCGCGCCAGCATCTCACGCCCCGAACCAGAGAGCAGGGGTGATGGGAAATGGATACCCGGCGTGCGGTTCAGCTGGCTGATGGTCACGCGCTCACGCCCGTTGACAATAAAGGTGCCGCCATCGGTCATCAGGGGCAAGTCACCGAGATAAATCTCACTTTCTTGAACCTCGCCGTCGCGTTCACCGAAGCGTACCCTCACGCGCAGGGGCACCTCAAAAGTGCGTTCGCGCTCGCGACACTCGTCCGCCGAGTATTTGGGCTCGCCCAAGCAGTAATCACCGAACTCTATGAAATACTTGCCCGTCAAATCGTAAATCGGTGAGAAAGTGTTCAATAACTCTCTCAGCCCTTCTTCCAGAAACCAGCGATAGGAGTTGTACTGAATCTCAATAAGGTTTGGTGGCTCTATCACATGACGAATGCGTTTTCTCGTGTGCTGAACAATTCGCATATAGGGTCCTCCAGAGGCGCATTTTACCCAGTATATAACTATACCCTCTGGCTGATGTAAAAGTCAAGGGGCACACTATGCTTAACACGCCGTTTCGCCAAGTGACGCGTTATGCCGTTGTATAAAACAGGAGACACTCGGATAGAAGCTGACGAAAGAGGGAGAAACAACCACTTCGTTGGGGGTGAAAGTGTTCATCTTCACCCCCAACCTCTAATGGTTTAGCGGCGGCGCAGGCGTGCCAACCCAATCAGACCCGCTCCAAGAGCCAATAGGCTGGCAGGCTCAGGAATCAACTCCTGCGAGAACTCGATGTCATCAATCCCCACATTCCAGTCGTTCCCGAAAAAGATTTCCACCTCGTTCCCTTTGTAAACATTCGGGTCGAAGGTGAACTGCGTGAAGGTAGCACCGCTAATAGCCGTGTTAGTTTGGGAAAAGATAACACTGCCATCCACGCGGATTTCCAATAAAGGAAGGATACGGTCTGTGTTAGGCCAGCCAGCCATTCTAAAACCGTGCAGACGCGCCCAGTACCCAGCATCTGCAGTGAAACGAATAACTGCATACTGACCGTTGGCATGGTAAGCTACATCCGTGAGCGATCCATAACCACTACTCCAGCGAAAGAGGTTGTTGATTTGGACACGACTGGAGTCGGCAGTGAACATCGTCACTACAATATTTGGGGTTTCCCCATGCGTCAAGTTGAAAGGACCCCGTCCACCACTATCCAATCCCGATGCGTTCACACGGCTGGCATAGTCGAAGGGTATTGTAGTGGGTGTAAAATTGGGCGTGAACTCAATAATTGTCGCTTGAGCCGAAGCAACTACCACCACGCACAGAAACAGGGCATACCATGTTCTCATTCTCATTCTGACCTCCAAGCATACGACAGCAACTTTTGTGCCAAAAGCGGTATTAGGTCGCAATCCCTTCTAAAGTGCGTTGTTTGTCTGGCAAAACGGCACCCTTTTAGAAATATACTTATACAAAATTCATCTTCCCCCAAATCTTAGCGGCCTTCCTGTAAAAAGTCATCTTACCATTCCGTCAGTAGGAATCGCCTACGGCTCAGCGAACCGTGAAGGCGGAGGTTTGATGATGCACCCGCTGAACCCACCGAAACACCGACTGCGTGGCAGTCTACCGAAGGTCGGGATACGACCGACCATTGATGGACGACGACAGGGCGTGCGTGAAAGCCTTGAGAACCAGACGATGGCGATGGCACACGCAGTGGCACAACTCATCCAAGAACGACTGCGCCACGCCTGCGGACTGCCCATAGAGTGCGTGATTGCCGATACCTGCATCGGAGGGATAGCCGAAGCCGTCGCTTGCGAAGAGAAGTTTGAACGGGAAGGGGTCGGTGTGAGCCTCACCGTGTCGCGCAGCTGGTGCTACGGCTACGAAACGATGGACATCCATCCCACACGCCCCAAAGCGGTCTGGGGCTTCAACGGCACCGAGCGTCCCGGTGCGGTCTACCTCGCCGCCGTGATGGCAAGCCACGCCACGAAGGGGCTTCCCGCCTTCAGCATCTACGGACGCGATGTCCAAGATGCCGACGACCTCACCATCCCCGAAGAGGTCGCCCAGCGTATCCTCCAGTTCGTGAACACCGGTATCGCCGTCGCCACCATGCGCGAAAAGACCTATGTGGCGATGGGCAATGTATCTATGGGGATTGTCGGCTCGCTGGTCGACCAAGATTTTCTACAGAAATATCTGGGGCTGCGCACCATGACGGTGGATATGGTCGAGTTCGTTCGGCGGATGGAACGCCAAATCTACGACCCCGAAGAGTACCAGCGTGCCCTCGCTTGGGTGAGGGAATACTGCACCGAGGGCAAAGACTATAACCCGCCCGATAAACAGCTCCCACGCGCGCAAAAAGACCGCACTTGGGAGCAGAGCGTCCAGATGGCACTGATTGCCCGCGACCTGATGGTCGGTAACCCGAAGCTTGCCGAGATGGGCTATGCGGAGGAGGCACTCGGTTTCAACGGTATCGCCGGCGGGTTTCAAGGACAGCGCCAGTGGACTGACCACCTACCCAACGGCGACTTTATGGAGGCGATTCTCTGCTCCAGCTTTGACTGGAACGGTATCCGCCAGCCCTACATGTTGGCGACCGAGAACGACTATCTCAACGGAGTTGGGATGCTCTTTGGGCATCTGCTAACGGGCAGTGCGCAGATTTTCGCCGATGTGCGCACTTACTGGTCTCCCGAGGCGGTGCAGCGTGTGGCGGGCTACACGCTCACCGGCGAGGCAGAGGGGGGATTCCTCCACCTCATCAACAGCGGTCCGGCGGCGCTGGACGGCACAGGTCAGCAAGAGTTGGACGGCAAGCCGGCGATGAAGCCTTGGTGGTACATCACCAGCGAGGAGGTCGACCGCTGCTTGAAAGCCACCACTTGGCACTGCGGTATGCTGGAGTACTTCCGCGGGGGAGGCTGGAGCACGCGGTTCCGTACGCGGGGCGGTATGCCTGCCACGATGTTCCGATTGAACTTGGTGGACGGTGTGGGACCCGTGATGCAGATTGCCGAGGGCACTACGATTGAACTGCCGGATGATGTTCACACCCTGCTGGATGAACGCACCAATCCCACCTGGCCCACCACTTGGTTCGTTCCACGCACGACAGGGCAGGGTGCTTTTCGGGATGTCTACACCGTGATGGCACACTGGGGCGCGAACCACTGCGTGCTGAGCTACGGGCATATCGGACACGAGCTCATCACGCTCTGCGCAATGCTGAGAATCCCTGTGGCGATGCATAATGTGGAACCCGAGCGCATCTTCCGCCCGCATCAGTGGGGGATGTTCGGAACCGCCGACCCAGAGTCTGCCGACTATCGGGCGTGCCAAACCTACGGACCCTTATACGGCTGAACCTCTGTCGCCGGTTCGGTGAACCGCTCGGCACGGCGGGCGACAGCGTGCGCCATCTGGCTAAAGATAACCCGATGGATAGGATACAACATGTACCAATAGAGGACGCCTGCCAGACCTTTCGGCTCGAACCAAGCGCGCTGGAAGAGGCGCGTACCTCCGTCTTCTTGGAGCGCCTCGAACTCCAGCCACGCTTTGCCGGGCACTTTCATCTCGGCACGCAGGCGCAACAGGCGGTTCGGCACGACCTGCTCCACACGCCAGAAATCGATTGCCTCACCGGGTAACACCTCCAACGGGTGGCGTCGCCCGCGCCGTAGCCCCGGACCGCCGAGCAGCTTGTCAATCGCCCCACGCAGGCGCCACGCCCAGTTCCAGACCAGCCAGCCCGTGTCGCCACCCAGCGAGCAGAACGCTCGGTAGACCGCCTCGGATGAGTAGGGAGTCCACACCGTGCGCTCTTCGCAAATCATGCCCTCCCAATCTTCCATATGATAGGTCACGGCATTGCCCAGCGCGCCGCTCCAGTGGGTCTCGACCGCCTGCTCCTGAATCCGTAAAAGTGCCAGGCGTACCGCGTGGCGATACGACATCGGCTCTATCTCGGGAAACAGCGCACGCGCTCGCTCGGTGTCTGCCACTAAAGAGTGAACAATCCCCTCCACCAGCGGGACGGCTAACCGGTTGGGAATCGGCGTCACCAACCCGACCCAAAGCGCAGCAAGGCGCGGTGCCAACACAGGGGTACGGAAGATCACCCGTTTCAGCCCGCGCTCTTCGGCGTAGCAGGTCATCATCTCGCGGAAGGTCAAAGGTTCCGCTCCAATCTCCACCACGCTCAGCGGCTCACGCTCGGCAGACTGGATGAGATAGCTCAGCACATCACGGATCCCTATCGGGCTAACCAATCGGTCAATCCAGCGTGGAGTGACCATGACCGGCAAGCGCTCTGTGAGATAGCGCACCATCTCAAATGAGGCAGACCCCGAGCCGATGATGGGGCCTGCCCGAAACTCCGTGCAGGGCAGATGCTCACGCAGAATCTGCCCGACTTCAGCGCGGCTGGCAAGATGCTTGCTAGGCATGCCTTCGCGAGGAACTAAGCCACCCAGATAGATGCAGTGTTGGAGACCCGAGCGGTTCGCCTGCTGAGCAAAATTCAGGGCGTTTTGACGGTCGCGTGCCTCAAAGTCAACCCCCGCACCCATCGAGTGAACCAGATAGTAGGCAACATCGACTCCTTCCAAAGCAGGTGCCAGCGTCTCAGGTTTGGCAAGGTCGCCCGGAAAGATTTCTACGAGGTCGTACCAGTTGCGATAGACCAGCCGTCCGGGGTCGCGCACTAGGACCCGAACGCGATAGCCCTGTTGGAGCAGACGGGGAACCAGTCGCCCCCCCACATAGCCCGTTGCTCCTGTGACCAGAACACGCTTAGTTGCTCTCAAATCGTCTTTCGGTCTTACCTAAGGGACAGGCAAAACCGAGCGAGGTTCTCTGCCTCTAACCCCCTTCCCCCGTTAGGGAGAAGGGAGGGCAGAAGGGGATAACCCCTTAGAACTGATAGCCGACCGTGAGTGAGAAGCCGTTGGCTCGTGCGCCTGACGCTCCGAAGCGGTCGGTAATGTCGTAGTTCAGCTCCACGCTATAAGTATCGTTTAGGCGGAAAGTTAGCCCAACGCGCCCGCCAAAGAGGTTCTTGCTCGGTCCGGTGGTATCCACCACATACAAGCCGACTCCGATGCGGAACTGCAGGACGCTGTCGGTCTCGCCAATCGGTTGCTCATACACTTGGCTCGCCAGAAGCGCCGTGATGGCGCCGCGTGAACCGCCCGTCTGATGGGTAAACAGGTCGGCGCTCAGCTCGGTCGCGGAGCCACCAAAGAAAGGAATACCTGCCGTCTCGTAGGTCAATCCCACGGCGAACCAGGTGTTGTTGAAATTGCGCAGGACATCTTCGGTCGGGAAGTAGGCACCCAGACGCAGGCGCAGGCTCCCATCCTCAAATGCCGACTGAGCCTGGGACGACGCAATACAGAGCGCGAGCGACGCGCTCAGCACACTCCATCGAAGCCATCGTTTCATCATTCAATAAACCTCCGTGTAGAGTAGTATCCTCCACCCAGCGATTCGGCTCCCCAAGACCGAATCCTGCTACTGTTTGCCAAATTCGCCCCTTTTAGCACAGAAGGCTGTCCGGTTTTGGAGCGTTTTTGAGTCTATTAAGGATGGAAGTCCCACCCAGGGATTTCCACAGGGCGAATTAAGACGAAATCAGCGGCGCTGGGCTTTGATCCTCCTTTCGACAGCGTCGCTAATTTTTTACATCATCTGGAACTCGGGGCTGGCAAGCACAATCTGAAGCGCGCCCAAAACCACCTCGCGACGGCGACTGTTCAAGACGGCAATCCCACCGTTTGCCTCCAGATAGTCCTTGAGTTTGGCGCGAGTTGAGCGGTCTAACTTCGTGTCCAGCACCTGTTCCAGCCGCTCGATCAACTGTTCGGTCGTGGAGACGGAGCCACCAATCAGCTCTTGGAGCGTACGGATGCCCAACACCCCACGCTCGGGAAGCAAAAACTCGGAGAACTTCATCCGCTCCAGCATCGTCGTGGAGCTAATCCACGCCGTGCCCCACTCCCAGCCAGCGACATCGGGAGGGTAGAGCAGACTCTGCCCGATACGGCGTGTCCATTGCGAAGCGAGACGCAGGTGGTTGATGACCAGCCTCTGCCCAGCGCCCCGATTCAGCATCGTCTCTCGCAGGCGTTCGCCCACCCCCAGCTGGCGCAAGAGACCTACCACAAACTCCACGGGACTCTTGATGCGCCGGCGGTAGTTCGCGCTGCTCCAGAACGCTTGGGACAAGAGCAAGCGCCTCATAAGCGCGCGCACGCTGTAGCCCGACTCCGTGAAGGTGCGTGCCAACTCTTGAATGGCGCGCTCGTCGAGCGGGTCGACATCGTTAATGAAGTGCGTGTAAAACTTGCGCGCCATATGACGCGCCGTCGCAGGATGCTCCACCACCATCTCCACGATGTCATCCCCGCGAAATTGCCCCCGTTTGCCCAGCACCTCTTTCTCACCATCGTCGTGCTGGTTCCGATTGAACACGAAACTGCCTGTGACACGGCTATAAGTCCACCCCGTGAAGGCGCGTGCCGCCTCCTGAATATCGCGCTCGGTGTAGTTGCCGATGCCCATCGTGAACAGCTCCATCAGTTCGCGAGCGAAGTTCTCATTCGGCTTACCTTTCACATTCCGCACACCATCCAGCCAGACCAGCATCGCGGGGTCTTTGCTGACCTCCAGCACCAGCGTCTTGAAATCAGCAAGGGCGAGCCGTTGGAACATCTGGATTTGCATCAGCATCAGGCGTCCATCGCCCACTTTGCCTGCGGAGGTCGCAAAATGATTATGCCAGAAGAACGCCATCCGTTCCTGCAGGGGTCGGCGCGTGACAAGCATCCGATAGAGCCACCAACTCGCCACCATCGGAGGTTGAAGACGCGGCGACTCACCCTGAAGAAAAGCGAGCACCTCCGCATCGTCAATCGGGTCGTCGCGATTTTCGTAATCCAGCAGATAGTCTACCGCACCCTCGATGCCCAGCGGGAGTAGACGCTCGACCTCGCTGGGATGCGCGCTCAGCCCAGCACGCCTCAACAGATGTGCCAATCGCTCTCGTAGTCCAGATTGCATGGTTATCCCCATACTAAATATACACTCTGAAACGCCAAAGGTTCAGTATTCTATCGAAAATTACCGAGCAGGAAACGGTTTTGTGTCGTCTAACTAACTGGACAGTCGGTTTGCAATGGGAGCAAGCCCGACAGGGAGGCAACGATGAGAAAACTACTGCTGACAGTTGGCTTGGCGATGGTGGTGTCTGCCTATGCAGACCTCAAGAGCTATGTGCAAGCGCCCTCGCCGTTTGAATGGACGAAGACACTGGAAGGGAAGATACTCAATAGCGAGTTCGTAGAGCTGACGGTCATCTCGCAAAAGTGGCGCGAGTTCACTTGGCGCCATCGGGTGCGAGTGGTCAAACCCACCAATCTTAAGCACCCCCAGACGGCTCTGATTTACATCACAGGCAGTGGCGATGGGCGGAGCGAGTTGGAGCTCATCGCGCGCGGCGCCGAGGCGGTCGGTGCAGTCGCAGTGGTCTTGCACGATGTGCCCAACCAGCCACTCATCCGACCGGACTTGGTAGAAGATAACCTGATAGCCCACACCTATGTCCAGTTCTGGGAAACAGGCGACCCGACTTGGCCCCTCCTGTTCCCGATGGTCAAGTCCGCTGTGCGAGCGATGGACGCGGTGCAACAGTTCGCCAAGCGCGACTGGAACATAGAAATCAAAGACTTCGTGGTGACAGGTGCTTCCAAACGGGGGTGGACGACTTGGCTGACCGCAGCCGTTGACCCCCGCGTGCGGGCGATTGCGCCGATGGTCTTTGATAACCTCAACTTCTTCCGTCAGATGCCCCACCAACTCGAACTGTGGGGACGCTACAGTGTCCAGATTGCTGAATACTATGAGCGTGGGCTGATGGAGAAGATGCTCACCGAGCGCGGACGCCAGTTAGTTGGGTGGGTAGACCCCTACTCCTACCGCGAGCGCTACACTCTGCCAATCCTCATCATCAACGGGGCAAACGACCCCTACTGGGCGACCGATGCCGCACGCTTCTACTTCGACGACCTGCCCTCCAAGCGGAAGTACGCGCTCTATGTGCCCAACGGGGGACATGGGCTGGGCGACTTCAATCGCGTGCTCAATAGCCTCAGTGCCTTCTACCTGATGAGCGTGGGCGAACTGCGCTTCCCCAACCAGATTTCCGCACAAGTAAGCCGAAACGGCGATCGTGCGGAAGTGCAGGTCAGAAGCGACCTCAAGCCCGAAAAGGTGCAGGTGTGGGTCGTCCGCTCGGATGATAAGGACTTCCGACCGAAGCGTTGGGAGCCGATTGATGCGCACGCCCACGGCGACCACTGGCACGCCACAGTACCGATGAACGGACAGAACATAGCGGTGTTCGCCGAGTTGACCTTCCGCTCGGGAGACCGCAGCTTCACCTTATGCACGATTCCCCAAGTCATTACTCGGTAAGCGGGGTACTCTCCAAGCTCCCTCTCTGCCCAGTGTAGCGAGGGAGCCTTAGCGGGCTGGCATGGCACGCAGGGAATGGTAGGGATAGGCGCGCTACCTGTCCCTACCCAGCCCATATCTAACTGGGGTACACTTGATTTCGCATGGAAGCACTCTTTCTACGCGTGGCGGGCGAGAACCCTATTGTGCAAGGGCTGGTTGCCGGCATTTTCATAACTCTGATGAACGCTCTGGGCGCCTTGTTGGTGCTTTTTATGCGCCGTCCCTCCGACCGCCTCTTAGACGCCTCGCTCGGGTTCGCTGCAGGGGTAATGCTCACCGCCAGTTTCACCAGCCTTATTCTGCCCGGCATCGAGTACGGTGGGCTACTTCCCGTGCTGATAGGGCTGGTCGTGGGGATTGCCGTGCTGGACATCACCGACCACTTAGTGCCCCACATGCATCAGCGGTTCATCGGCTACGAAGGGGTGCCCTCCAAGCGGGTCAAATCGGTCTGGCTACTGATTATCGCCATCACCATCCACAACGCTCCTGAAGGGTTGGCAGTGGGAGTAGGCTTTGGGGCGGGCGACCTCGCACAAGCGTTGAAACTGATGCTCGCCATCGGGTTCCAGAATGTGCCTGAAGGTCTCGCAGCGTCGGCGGGCGCACTCAGTGTTGGGATTGGCGCACGGTGGTTCGCTGTATACATCGGGGTGCGGGCGGGACTGGTGGAAATCCCGCTGGCTCTGATCGGCGCGACCGCCGTCTACCTGATGAGTCCGCTCTTGCCCTATGCGATGGGTTTCGCTGCAGGAGCGATGCTCTATGTGGTCAGCGACGAGATTGTGCCCGAGACCCACCGCAAGGGGCACGAACGATGGGCAACTTTTGGCACTAT
>JBDNDR010000279.1:0-3425 GCA_046718995.1 Fimbriimonadales bacterium | reverse complement strand
GCTTGCGGAGAGGGGCGGGGGGTGAGGTGAAAAGACGCCCGTCCCAGATGGGTGGGGTACAATAGAGTTGTGAAACTTTTGCGTACTTTGGGACTGTGGCTCGTGGTGGTGTCCGTCGCTTCCGCCGACCGCACCACATGGATGAGCCGAGCGGAAACCATCACTGCCAACACCCTTCAGGCTCACTTGGAATTCATCGCCTCAGATGCGCTGGAGGGGCGCGATACACCGTCTCGTGGGCTGGATATCGCAGGGCTGTATATCGTGGCGCATCTGAAACGCTGGGGGATAAAGCCCGGCGGTGAAAACGGTACCTATTTCCAACCGCTGGTCTACCGAACCGATACCCTACGCCCCGACGAGTCGCGCCTACGGATAGGGGGGCGCGAGTTCCGCTACGGCGAGGGATTTGTGGCACGCCCCACAGCCATCAACACCGCCGCCCCGATGGTGTTCGTGGGCAACGGTTGGTCTAACCCGAAAGCGGGAGTAGACCCCTACGCCAACTTAGAGGTGAAGGGCAAGGTGCTGATTGTGGTCGCAGGCTTCCCGCGTGAGGTGGTGGAGCTGGGATTGGATCGCGCTCGCGCCGAGGGGTGGCTCAACCCCGAGCAGAACGCGGAACGGCTCGGTGCCATCGCAATCCTACGAATTGACCCGACCGATATGGAGCGGTTCGACCGACTCGCGCGTCAGTGGGCGACCCGGCGCACAGTGGAAGGACTGCAGGAAAGTAGCCAAATCCCTGTCATCGTCGCCTCTATGACGCTCTTGAATGTGCTGTTCTCCGATGAGCCACTCTCAGCGCAAGAGATTATCCGTCGTGCTGAGGCACGTGAGCCACTCAATCCGTTCGCCCTCAACCCCAACAAGAGCCTCCAAATCCAGATTAGTGCCGATTCGAAACGCGAGCAGGCGAACACCATCATCGGTATCGTGGAAGGTTCAGACCCTGTGCTGAAGAACGAGTATGTATCGGTCGGTGCCCACTTAGACCATGTAGGGGTCGGGCGTGCCGACGCTCAGGGCGACACCATCTACAACGGCGCCGATGACAACGGCTCTGGCTCGGTGGCGCTGTTAGGGATGGCGGAGGCGCTGGCGAAAGGACCGCGCCCGAAGCGCTCGGTACTGTTCCTATGGTACGCAGGGGAGGAAAAGGGGCTTTTGGGTTCACGCCTCTTCGTAGAGCGCCCTACGGTTCCGCTGGACAGGATTATCGTCAACATCAACTTGGACATGGTTGGGCGGAGCCTCCAACCCAACGATACCAACCCCCGCAACCGCCTCCTCTCCAAGCCGAACGAAATCTATGTCATCGGACCCCGCACTGCCAGCCCTGACCTCGGCAAGGTACTCAACGACATCAACGATAACTACCTACGCATGAGTTTCAACCCGATGTATGACGCTTTAGACCATCCCGAGCAGCTCTACTTCCGAAGCGACCACTACAGTTTCGTGCGCAAGGGGATACCGGCGGTCTTCTTCTTCTCGGGACTCCACGAGGACTACCACCGCACGACCGACCATGTGGACAAGATAGATTTTGAGAAGATGGAGAAGGTATCGCGCACGGTGTTCGGGCTAATCTGGGAGTTAGCCGATGCGCCCGACCGCCCCGCACGCGTGAACTTGGAGCAATTGACAAATAGAAGGTGAGACCAATGAACACAACAACGCTAACGATGGAGCAAGTGGCTGAGGCGTTGGAACGCGCTTTGGCACATTTCCATATCCCGTTCAACGCTGAGCAGTTTGCGTGGGAGGGCATCATCCCCCGCGAGTACAAGGAGTACTCCGGCGACGCGCGGGGAATGGGTTGGCGCGGGATCACACGCTTCAGCTTGGGGCGCCCCCCAATGATAGACGCCAAGTTCGCCCTACGCTACTTTGAGATAGAGCCTGAGGGCTACTCGAGCTTGGAAAAGCACACCCATGTGCATCTGGTCGTGGTGCTGCGCGGTCAGGGGCGCGCGCTGGTGGGCAACCGTGTGTTTGAACTCAAGCGACACGATATTGTCTATGTGCCTTCCAACACGCCCCACCGATGGCTGAACCCCTATAACGAACCGTTCGGCTTCCTCTGCATCGTGGATGCTGACCGCGACCGACCGCGACCGATTGCCGAATCGGAATGGGAAGCCCTCAAGAACAACCCTGAAACGGAGCCTTATGTGTTTTGAAGGCGCGTGGATAAAACCCGCGCCCTTTCAACAAAAAACCTACATGGAGGTATGACCAATGAAGCGGATTGCTTTGCTGTGCGGAGTACTACTATTAGCGGGAGCGTTTACTCAAGCCTACTACGACATCACGGTGGGCGGTAAGTTCATCTTCCGTCTGCGATCGGGAACTGCCACCATGTCGCTCCAGGAGCGAGCGCGCCAGGTGGAAGAGCGACTGATCGAGATTCTGGGACAGCCTGTGCGTCCTGAACAGATTACCCTGCGCGAAGTAAAGAAAGACCACCAGTACGAAATCTATGTGCGTGGGCGACTGCTGATTACCGTCCTGCCAGAGGACGGACGCGCCGAGAAGACCACAGTGAGTCGCGTGGCGAACCGTTGGCTGGAGCAGTTACGCAGAAACCTGCCCCCCGTCAGCGCCAACCCACCCGGCTAAGCAAAAGGGCGGATGCAGTCAATAATATCCAACGGAGGATCAAGCAACGATGCATACTGCACTCCACGAGCCACTGCGCTTAGAGGATTACGAAGTCCATCCTGAGCGGGGGTTCTTGCCTGAGCAAGACCCCCTGCCACGCCTGCCAGACCCGTATTATGAACCCTGGGAGGCGATTGCTCACGATTTGCCCAAACTGCTGGTGGCGGGGCGCATTCGCCAGGCTGTCCACACGATGCCCTTGCTCAGCACTGAACGCCTGCACTCTGAGGCGGAGTGGCGCCGAGCGATGCTGGTCTTGTCGTACATCGGACACGGCTATGTCTGGAACGGCGAAACCCCGCCCGAATCGATCCCTGCGAACCTTGCAGTGCCCTGGCACGCCGTCAGTGAACATTTGGGGCGCCCACCCGTGCTGTCTTATGCCTCCTATGCGCTGGACAACTGGCGCCGCTTCGACCCGAATGAGCCAATCGCCCTCGGCAATATCGCCTTGCTCCAGAACTTCTTGGCAGGGCTGGATGAGGAGTGGTTCATCCTGATTCATGTGGATATTGAAGCGCGGGCGAGCGAAGCGTTGCGGGCTATCCCCTCTGCCTTAGAGCAGGCGGAACGGCGTGATGAGCGTACCCTGACCCAGTCGCTGGAGCAGGTCGCCACCACCTTAGAGGCGATGTATGCCACGCTGGCGCGCATGCCCGAAGCGTGCGACCCCTACATCTACTATAACCGGGTGCGCCCGTACATTCACGGCTGGAAGAATAACCCCGCACTGCCGAAGGGGCTTATCTATGGGGGAG
>JBDNDR010000278.1:0-3426 GCA_046718995.1 Fimbriimonadales bacterium | reverse complement strand
GGCGATGTGATCGATGTCCAACCCGCAAACGAGGAGTATGTCACACGCATCGAGCTGTTCGGCGACGAGGTGGAACGCATCTACGAATACGACCCGCTCAAAGGCGAGGTGCTGGCAGAGCTGGAGCAAACCACCTTCTTCCCTGCCACCCACTATGTAACGCCCTGGGATCGGATGGACGGCATTATTGAACAGATTCGCGAGGAGCTGGCACAGCAGGTCGCCTATTTCGAGTCCCAAGGCAAGCTGATTGAGGCACAGCGTATCCGCCAACGCGTGGAGATGGACCTGGAGATGATGCGCGAGCAGGGCTACTGCAACGGGATTGAGAACTACTCGCGTTACTTTGATGGGCGAAAACCCGGCGAGCCGTCCTACACCCTACTGGACTACTTCCCGGAAGACTATATCGTGTTCATCGACGAGTCGCATCAGACCCTGCCCCAGATTCGGGCGATGTACAACGGCGACCTCCAGCGCAAGCAGACGTTGGTGGAGTACGGCTTCCGCTTGCCCTCGGCGTTAGATAACCGTCCGCTCCGATTCGACGAGTTCCTCCAGCGGGTGGGGCAGGTGATTTTCGTGTCGGCGACGCCCGGGCCGTTTGAGCGCGAGGTCAGTGCCCAGATTGTGGAGCAGATTATCCGCCCCACCGGGCTGATAGACCCTGAGGTGATCGTGCGCCCTACACACGGGCAGATTGATGACCTGGTACACGAAATCCGCCTGCGCATCGAGCGAGATGAACGCGTGCTGGTCACCACCCTGACCAAGAAGATGGCGGAAGACCTGACGGCGTACCTGAATGAGCTGGGCATCCGTGTTCAGTACCTGCATTCCAGCGTGCAGACTCTGGAGCGTTCGGAAATCCTGCGCGACCTGCGTTTGGGCGAGTACGATGTGGTCGTTGGCGTGAACCTCCTCCGTGAGGGCTTAGACCTCCCGGAGGTATCCCTTGTGGCGATTCTGGACGCAGACAAGGAAGGCTTCCTGCGCTCGGAGACCTCCCTGATTCAGACGATGGGGCGCGCCGCACGCAATAAGTTCGGGCAGGTCATCCTCTATGCCGACAAGATTACAGGCTCGATGCAGCGCGCCATCGATGAGACCAACCGCCGTCGCCAAATCCAGTTGGAGTACAATCGCCAGCACGGGATAGAACCCGAAACGGTGCGCAAGGAAGTACGAGACACAGTGCGTGCCTACAAGGTTGCCGAAGAGCGTGCATCCTACCAGATTGTGGATACCGACCGTGTGGCATTTGAAGACCTCCCGGTGGTCATCAATAAGCTGGAGCAGGAGATGCGCGAGGCGGCGAAAGCGTTGGAGTTTGAACGCGCTGCGCTCTTGCGCGATGAAATCCAGCGTCTCAGGAAGCTACTCGAACAGTCCATCTTCTGATAGGTTGGCATGCCGAGGGGAGTAGGTTCCCACTCGGCATGCAGGCTCCATACCAGCAATGAATCGCCGACCCAGCGCCACTCAGCCTAAAGCGCGTCGCAAATCCTCCAGCAGTTTCTCCAGAGCGGCACGCAGTTCTTTTTGCGGTCCCTCCGTGATTGTGTTGAAAAAGGTAAAAGGGGGGTGTGATTAGACCCTCAACTTGACAGTAGCATCATCGTTGATGTTATGTGAGCGGGCAAGGGGGACTGTCTCCGTATGGGGTACAATCCTTAAAATCAGCCTACTGAAGGGGATTGCTGACACATGAAGCGCGTGAACTTTACTTTAGATGAAGCAACACTTGAATTGCTGGATGAGATTGCCGAGCGATATTATCACTCCAACAAATCACTCACCGTGCGCGCCGCGTTAGAATCGTTAGCCACACATCTGGGACATAACGGCTGGGTCATCGCTGGCTTTACGCCCGTTGTGGCAGAATCGGAAGCAGAGTGCCACTCATGTCATCACACCTATCCACCCGGCACCACGCTCTATCGTCCCGTGTTCACCCGCGGGCGTGCCCAAAACGCACTCCAAGAAATCCCCAAAGAGGTCTGGCTGGAGTGTAGCCAGTGCGTTGATATGGAGTCCAAACCCTGAGATGAGGTATGCTTAGGGTATGGGCACTGAGGCTCTGATTGTCGCTGTGGCGCGTACCCCCATCGGGAAAGCGCCCCGAGGAAGTTTCCGACATACACGACCCGACGATTTAGCCAGCTTTGCTGTCCGCGCGGTGTTAGACCGTTGCCCCGCCTTAGACCCCAACGAGATAGAGGATGTGATTATGGGCTGTTCCACGCCCGAAGGGGAATCGGGCATGAATGTGGCGCGGATTGCGGCGCTGAGGGCTGGACTTCCTATCCACACGCCGGGCACCACTGTCAACCGTTTCTGCGCATCGGGATTGGAAGCCGTGGCGATTGCTGCGGAGCGTATCCGTTCGGGCGATGCGGAGGTGGCTGTTGCGGGCGGTGTGGAGAGCATGACGCGCGTGCCGTTTCTGGATATTCACACCCACCCGAACCCGACGCTCCTTCGGAACGCCCCCAACACCTATCTCAGTATGGGGCTATCGGTGGAACTGCTCGCTCGTAAGCACGGCATCACCCGTGAGCAGAGCGACGCGTTCGCACTCCAAAGCCACCAGAAGGCGACTCGCGCCCAAGATGAGGGCTTGTTCCGTGAAGAGATTGCGCCAGTCCACACGGAAGTCCAGGAGTTAGATAAGCACGGGCGCCCTGTGCGGGTGCCGGTCACGGTGGAGCAAGACGAGGGTCCCCGCCGCGACACGAGCATGGAAGGGTTAGCCAAGTTGCGTCCTGCCTTTCGTAGCGATGGTCAGATTACTGCGGGCAACGCCTCCCAGCGTAGTGATGGCGCCGCGGCGGTACTCCTGATGAGCGAACGCAAGGCACAGCAGTTGGGGGTCAAACCACTGGCACGGTTTGTTGGCTACACGGTCGCTGCGCTTCCGCCTGAGGATTTCGGGGTTGCGCCTGCCTATGCGATTCCGAAACTGCTCCGTCGCTACAACCTCTCGGCGAACGATTTAGACCATATCGAGTTCAACGAGGCGTTCGCGGCGCAGGTGCTGGCATCGCAAAAGCTGTTTGAGCTGCCGATGGAGCGAGTGAACCCACTGGGTGGGGCGATTGCGTTGGGACACCCGCTCGGATGTACCGGTGCGCGCCAAGTGGCGACTCTCGTTTGCGCACTCCAGCGCACTGGGGGACGCTACGGGCTGGTCACGATGTGTGCCGCGCTCGGAATGGGTGCGGCAGGGCTGTTTGAACGCGTCTGATACCCCGCCTACTGACGCGAACGGCGGTTCAACAGGGTCAGCACAATCCCCAAAATGATAAGCCCTGCCCCCAGCCAAAGGGTGGGATGTAGTTGCTCACGGAGCAGGAAGTAGCCGATGAACGCAGCGGCAGGCGTCTGTGCGAAAATCGTGATGCCCATCCCACCCACTGGGGCACG
>JBDNDR010000277.1:0-3430 GCA_046718995.1 Fimbriimonadales bacterium | reverse complement strand
CCAAGATTGTTGGACAGCCGTTTGGACAGCAGGACAGTGCGCTTTGACGGCGAAGTAAGTTGCTCGGAGCAGAACGATGCATGTAGGGATACTAACAGCGCCGTTTCACAACGAGCCGATAGAGTATGTGTTTGAGTTTGCGCAGAAGCACGGTTTCAAAACCCTGGAACTTGCGTGTGGCTATGGACATCCACACCTCAACCTGGACAATCCCGATTTGGACACACTTAGACATCTGATTGACAAGACAGGTGTCCAACTGTCATCCATCGCCTTTTACACCAACAACACAGCGCCCAATCCTGACGAGCGTGCGCGAAACAATCAAGGGGTGCGCAAGGCGATCGACTGTGCGCACGCGCTGGGTGTGTCAGTCGTTTGTACACTGGCTGGACACCCAGTGCCGGGCAAGAGCAAAATCCAGACCATCGAGGAAGATGGGGCACAGGTGTTTAACCCACTCTGTGAGTACGCAGGTGAACGAGGGATCTCTATCGCTTTGGAGAACTGGTTCGCCACCAACATCCAAGCGTTAGACCACTGGCAGCGGCTGTTCGAAGTGGTACCTCATCCAAACTTTGGGCTGAACTTCGACCCGTCCCACTTGATGTGGCAGGAGATTGACTACATCAACGCCGTGCTTCTGTTCGGTTCGCGCATTTTCCATACCCACGCCAAAGATACCGAGATTATGCGCCAGCGACTGGAATATGTTGGCAATCAGGGCGGGGGCTGGTGGCGCTATGTGATTCCGGGGCTTGGAGGCATCCGTTGGGGCGAGTATATCGGGGCGCTTCGCCGCGTGGGCTACAACGGCGTACTATCCATAGAGCATGAAGATAGTGCAGTCGGACGCGAAGAGGGCTTTCTGATAGGTAAACGCTACTTAGAGCAGTTTATGGCTTGACACTGACACGGCAAGGAGGCAGACAAAGGTGCGAACTATCGGGATGATACTTGGTGCGGTCGCTGTTGTGGCGTGGGCGCAGAACTTGCCCACCGCCCAGCAGGTGATGCAGAGGCTGGCGCAGAAGGCGAACACCACACGCTCTTACGCCTATCAGTGGGAGTTTCAAGAGCGCGACGAGAAAACGGGCAAACTCGGCGATAAACAGGTCTACAAACTGGAGTTTCTCAAGCCTCACTACCGCAAGATGACCATCATCCAGCGCGACCTGTTCAGCAACGGTGCGGTGCTCATCTACAACCCTGATGAAGACAGCAAGGTGAACGCTCGGCGTGGGATTATCCGTCGCAGCTACGAGAAAAACGACCCCGAAATCGCCCGCTTTTTTGAGACCGACCTGGATCACATCGTCAAAGACCTCCAACGCCTGTTTCGGGGCGCTCAAGCCGAGCCTGTGAAAAGCACAACGGTCAACGGGCGCAACGGCTGGCAGGTTGTGTTTCGCCCGCGTGGGGATGCGATTCAGCGGGTCGTGCTGGTGGTGGATGCCCAAGATAGTATGCCCCTCCGCATTGAGTATCACGATGCGAAGGGTCTACGCTCGGTGCGCGCCTTCACCGAGTATAGCTTCCCAAACCTCAAACCCGATGATTTCAAATTCTGAGCCGACCTGTGGCATCGTGTTGGCAGGTGGGGCGATTGACCCCGACTGGGCGAAAGCGAGCGGTGCCTCGTCGCGCGCATTGGTACCTGTTGCTGGCGTGCCGATGTTTCGCCGCGTGGTCGAAGCGCTTCGGGGTGTGCCTACAATAGACACTGTCCTCGTGGTGGGGCAGGTGCCTGTGGGGACAGGCTATCAGACCCTCCCACCAGCCGATACCCTGTTGGAGAATGTGCGCATTGGGTTGGAGCATAGCCCTCACGAATCGGTGCTGTTCACCACTGTAGATGTGCCATTTCTGACTGCAGAGAGTGTTGCCCACTTTCTGGAGCAAAGCCTACAAAGTGGGGCAAGCCTGACCTATGCCGTTGTGCCCGCTGAAGTGTGCCGAGAGCGGTTCCCACAGATGAAGCGCACGACGGTTCGCCTCAGAGAGGGTGAGTTGACTGGGGGCAATCTGTTCTGGGTTCGGCGTGAGGTGGCGCTAAGAGAGCTGCCCCGCCTCCGGGCACTCTATGAAGCACGCAAACAGCCCGTGCGACTCGCCTCTCAGATTGGGCTGGGACTCCTGCTCCAGTTTCTGATGGCGAAGTTGGTCTCCCCGCGCCTGCTTAGCGTGCGCCAAATCGAGCGTCGGGTGGAACGGATTCTGGGTGTGCCTGTGAAGGCGATTCTCACCCCCTACGCTGAAGTGGGCACCGATATTGACCGACTGGAACACTGGGAACTCGTACGCTGAACGGTTCGCGGGTGTGGCGTAATAGAGACAGCCCACCCTAAGGGTGGGCTGTTGTTTTTAGAAATGAGAGGCTTAGTTTGCGCAGGAATGGCGTATCAGACCCACCTGATAGCCGAGTGTGTTATCAGGGTAGGTCGGCACCATCCAGATGTTGCGCTCGGGCCAGATGAAGCAGGTATGGCTCGGTCCGTTGTTGCAGCGTGGATAGCCCTTGCCTGCGGAGTCGAGCTCGGCGGAGACGAAGAACTTCGCATGCCCATCGGCATAGGCGATGTTGCTTCCATCCTTGTAGGCGGCGCGATAACGAATCTTGTTGATAAAGTCCGAGCTCTCCAGCGTGACATAGTTGCATCCCCACGAGGCGCCGCGAGGAGGCACACTGTTCGCCATCAGCATCGCCACTGTGTTGGCGGGTTGGACAATCTCGGAGAGGCGGGCAGGGGTAGCCAGGCGGAAGCCAGAGGGAGTTGTCCAATAATCGCCGTAGGGGTAGGTGCCATCCCGAGAGAGCAGGTAGTTCATAGAGTAGGTATTGGTCATCTCGGTGCCGTTGGCAGCGGCGCACTCACCCACGAAAGTACCACGGCGATCCAGCATCGGCGAACGGAAAATCTCGGCGTTCTTCACATAGGGCATCAGGAGCAGCCCCCAGCCGCGGTGTGGAGTTCCATCACAGCGCAGTCGTGAAACTTGGGGGGTACATGCGGGGTCTGGCTCGCTACCTGTAGCGACCCAAGTCTCGTCATAGTCGTTGGCATACATGATAGCAGCGGTCGCAAGCTGGCGGTCGTTGGCATACATGATAGCAGCGGTCGCAAGCTGGCGCAGGTTGGACAGGTCTTGGGTGTTGCGTGCTGAAGTGCGTGCCTGGGCGAAGACAGGGAACAGGATTGCCGCCAAAATGGCGATAATCGCAATCACGACCAGCAACTCAATAAGGGTAAATCCACGAGAAATCGGTGGACGCCTCATAGTGCCTAAAGTTTGCCTTTCGGGATGTTAAGTTCGCGTTAAGCGATGTTAAGTTTTTTTAAAATTTCATGTGCCTTTGGGATAGCCTCGGAACGAGCGATATTCACATTGGAAGGTGCCGTCGTTGAAGAGGTCTACTATCCCGTAGCCC
>JBDNDR010000276.1:0-3441 GCA_046718995.1 Fimbriimonadales bacterium | reverse complement strand
GTCGGCGGAAGCGACGGACACCACCACGAGCCACAGTCCCAAAGTACGCAAAAGTTTCACAACTCTATTGTACCCCACCCATCTGGGACGGGCGTCTTTTCACCTCACCCCCTGCCCCTCTCCGCAAGCAGAGAGGGGAGTGCCTTTGCGTCATGCTGAGCGGAGTGAAGCATCTCTTTTTCACCTCACCCCCTGCCCCTCTCCGCAAGCAGAGAGGGGAGTGCCTTTGCGTCATGCTGAGCGTCAGCGAAGCATCTGAATAAGACCCTTCGCTTCGCTCAGGGTGACGAAGGAGTGGTTCAGGGTGGTGGGTAGGGTTTTCAGCAGGCGCCCCATCTTGTCATGCTGAGCGTCAGCGAAGCATCTCAGAGACCCTTCGCTTCGCTCAGGGTGACGAAGGAGTGGCTCAGGGTGGTGGGTAAGGTTTTCGGCAGGTGCCCCCATTTCGTCATGCTGAGCGTCAGCGAAGCATCTCAGAGACCCTTCGCTTCGCTCAGGGTGACGAACGGGGGTATGGCTCAGGGTGACGGGTGGAGGTGCGCTCAGGGTGGTGGGTAGGGTTTTCGGCAGGTGCCCCCATTTCGTCATGCTGAACGCAGTGAAGCATCTCAGACCCTTCGCTTCGCTCAGGGTGACGGGTGGAGGTGCGCTCAGGGTGACGGCGGGTGCTGAGTCTAAAAAGCGGTATCCCCTGCCATAAGGGGAACCCCAAAGGAGAGGGCATTCACAGAGAGGCAAAGGGATGGCTGTCTACCAAACCCTCACTGCCAAATCGCCTCAACCTGTTCGGTGAGGAACTTCAGCGAGCGTTGGAAGCCTGCATCGCCCTCTGCCTGACCATCCTCTATGCTCAAATACCCGCTATAGCCGTGCTGATGGAGCAACATCAGCAGGTCGCGGAATGGCACGCGTCCCTCACCCAGCACGCTATGCTGATAACTGCCCGGCATTCGGTCGCCTGCATGCACATGATGCACCTTATGAATCACGCGCTGGAGCAAAGCCACGGGGTCAGCGCCGGTCATCAGCGGGTTGGCGAAATCGAAGTTCACCCGAACCTCCGTCGGCTCAATCTGCTCAAACACGCTCAGGAACCGCTCGGCACGAAACGAAAAATCCTCCACCTGCCACAGGCGGTCGCGATAGTGGTTCTCGTAGCAGGGATAGACCCCCAACGGCACGGAGTAGTCGGCGAGCTGCACCATCTGCTCCACCGCGTAACGGACGGCGTCCATCTCGCTCAGCGTGGGGTGGTTCATCCCGGCGGTCGTGCGCACGGCGTTCGCGCCCAGCTGCACTGCCCAATCCACGCGCTGGCGCATCGCTTCTTGCTCGCGTCGGCGGATGGCAGGGTCGGGGTTCGTGAAGTCGGGTGCGCAAGTAATCTGGCTGACCGAAAGTCCCAGCCCGTCCAGCAGGCGTCGCACGGTGGGTAGGTTCTCATCGCTGAGGAACGCATGATAAATCTCCACCGCCTGCACCCCAAACTTCGGCGCACTTTGAAGCCACTCGGTCAGACTCATCCGCCCCTCTACAATCGGGTGGATAAGCCTGACCGGCATCCAAGCGATGGTCGGCTTAGCCATCTCGGAGCAGTTGCGCGATTCGGTCGACATCGCGCAGGGAAGGGTCATCGACGAACTGAAGCCGTGGGATGCGCTTCAGGTGGAGGCGCTTGCCCAGTAGCCCGCGAATATAGCCCGCCGAGTGCTGTAGGTCGGCAATCGCTTGCTTTCTGCTCGCCTCGTCGCCCATGATACTTACATAGACCGTCGCATTAGACAGGTCGCGCGCAATACGCACGCCCGTCACCGTCGCCATGCTGGTGCTGGCGGGGATTTCGCGTAGGAGAATCTGACTAATCTCGGCAGTCAATAACGATTCAAGTCGTTCCATGCGTCCGCCCATTGGCGTCCTCCTCAGATAATTTCTAAACTCGTTTCCAGTATGGTTATACGCCCTTCGGTGGCGAGTCGTTCCTGCACGGTGTCCAGCACTCGATTGACAAAGTCGGTCTGATTGCCCACGCACGCAATCGCTAAGCAGGCACGCTGGTGGAGGTCGTGATGACCGACCTCGGCGACCGAAAGGTTGAAATCGTTTCGCAATCGGGTGGTGAGGCTCTGGAGCACCTGACGCTTCTCCTTCAGGGAGCGACATCCACCAATATAGAGTTCGACGGTCAGAAGCCCGATGCGTGCCGTCATAGTGCTTTCCAATTGTACCTTGTGTGCTACAATCTACGCTGTGGAGCGGCTGAATCGAGTGCTGGTGGTGCTTGCCTTGCTGGTATCTACTGGGCTGGCAGGCTGGATTGGACTGGAGCGTTGGCAGATTGAGAGCCGGAACCGTGCGGTCGAGCTGGTGTTGGACTACGCCGATGTGGCGAGCCTCGCCAGTAGTTCGGGGCTGACGGTCGCTCAGTGGCTCCAACGGTTCCAAACGCCGTTCAGCGTGGCGTTGACCGAGGGAACCTTAGAGCAGTGGGGTACGCGCCGATGGGACGGTCAACACTGGGGCTACCAACTTTCTGAGGCGCGCTTCCAACAAGCGAAACAGATGCTCGCCCTACGCGCCACAGTGCAAATCGACCCGCCTGCCGACCAGCCCCAAGTGCGTGTGTTCTCACCCAGCGGTGCCCAGTTCGCTGTGGTGGGTGAACCGAGCATGATTGCGCAAATCGGGCTAGGCTTAGACCCCGACCAGGTGAGCCAGGTGCGTTCGGGGGGCAAGCCGATTGTCGCGCGCCTTACAAACACGCCGGGCATCGGTGCGGTGGGTATTCGGGGCATTCTGCTCAAGACGCGCCAGCAGGGCGCCACTCTCGTCATCTTTGCAGGCGACCAAGTGCTGGGCTATCGCAACCAGTTGGAGACCACTGCCAGAGCGTTCCGTTCGCTGGGTCTGCGTTATGGTAGTGTAGAGTTTGGGCGTCAGGCAGGCGATGCGCCACTGAGTCAGCGTCTTGCAGACCGCACGGTGCGTGTCCATAGTATCACTTCCGCCGAGAGCCTGCTGATGGCGCCCCGTGAGGTGGTGGAGCGTTTTGAGCGGGCAGTTCAAGAACGCAATATTCGCGTGCTCTATTTTCGCCTCGCCTCTGCCGACACCGAGCAGATGCGCGAGGCGATTGGTGCCTTAGAGCGTGCCTTACATCGTGCGGGCTACGCCATCCGCGAGAGCGGCGCACGCCCCTATCCCGAATGGCAAGTGGTGGTGTGGAAGTGGTTGGGCATTGGCTTCGGCGTCGGGGTCTTGCTCGGCTGGGTACTTAGCCAGTTTGTAGGGGCAGGCTGGCGTGTGTGGCTCCCGTTCGGCTTGGGAGCTGGGCTGGCGTTGATATGTGCCCTGCCTGAGGGGCGCAAGCTGGTTGCCCTCGCCAGCGCGCTCCTGTTTCCCACGATTGGGATGGTCATGCTGGCAGGGATGCCCTGAGCGATG
>JBDNDR010000275.1:0-3459 GCA_046718995.1 Fimbriimonadales bacterium | reverse complement strand
AGCATCTCTCTGTTTTTTCACCTCACCCCCCGCCCCTCTCCGCAAGCAGAGAGGGGAGTTGGCACTGCCCACACCCCGTCATGCTGAGCGGAGCGAAGCATCTCGGAGACCCTTCGCCCGCGGCTCAGGGTGACGGAGGAATGCTCGCGCTATGAGCGCCCACACCCCGTCATGCTGAGCGGAGCGAAGCCTCTCGGAGACCCTTCGCCCGCGGCTCAGGGTGACGAAGAAGGTTTGCTCCGGGTGACGGGTAGACGCAAGGAGCTAACACTCGGTGCTCCTACGGCAGGGGGGTACTTGCGCCGTTCCTATCTGAAAAACAGGTGCCCCCTGAACTGGGAGATAGAACCCGTTCAGGGGGAAGGAACTTATCGCCTTGCCTCTTGGAGCGAAGAAATCACCCAAATAGGCACGGCGCTGTCAGCCCTTGCGACGCCGTAGGCTCAACAGGCTCATCAAACCTGTACCCAGCGCAATCAGACTCGCAGGCTCCGGAACCACCTCAAACTGAATCTCGTTGAACCCTTGTCCGAGGCTCACGGTTCCAGCGTAAGAGTCGTGGTAGCCATCCCAGAACATCTCGTAGTTCACACGCAAGGTCACGATGTCGCCGATGTTGTAGGTGCTGAGGTCTATCGTGTAAGTGTTGCCGAAACTGGGGACGGTTTTAGTGCCAGAGCCTTCGTTCACGGCGAAAGTGACACTGCTGTTGCCAGTCTGTACGGTAGCACTGTCCACTTGGAAAGCACCCGTCACACGCACATCGTCGCGGAAGGGCGAGTTGACCGCGCCAAAGAAGGCGCCACCCGCAACCTGACCGCGTGAAACAGCGGCGTTGAAGACCGACCAAGTCACAGTGATGGTCGAGTTGAGATTCTTGTTGACTTGAAGTCCTGGTGTCAGGGTGTCATCGTCGGGGACGCCAGCGATGCTTCCCGTGGGACCGCTGGAGACAGTAATCGGCGCAGCGTTGTTGGCTTGAGCGCGGATACGGGTCTCTAACTCTCCCCCAAAGGCAGGGCGGTTAGAGAGCTGCTCACTACGAAACACATGCCCTGAGCCGACCCAAGTCGTGTGTTGGATGACGCCACCTGGATTGTCGCCTGTGAGTCCTGCAAAGCGGTTCGCAGGTAATCGCCAATAGCTCCCTGCAGCTGTGCCACCGCTGCCCGAGAATCGCAGCACCAGTCGTCCAAACGGGTCGCCACTACTGAACGCGGCTACATCGCGACTCCATCGCCAGCCGTTTCCTGTTCCTCCTGCGGAGGTATCACGCAGAACCCACTCCGCAGAAGCGAAGGCGCCGCTGGTCGGTCCCGAGTTGGTCCGACTTAGGCTGAAATCTACATTGTTGGGACCGTTGTTGTTGAAGACCAGAAACTGCTGGGCGAGTGCGCTTGTACTTATCAAAACGCTACCCACTGCTGTACCAAGCCATCGATTCAATCGCATCCTATAGACCTCCTGCATTGGTTAGGAGGCGTTTGCCTCCAGTCCTTAACACCCAAAACCCCACCGTTTCCGGACAGCCTCTGAAAGCACGGAGCGTGAATTCGGCAAATTTAACGAGGGCTTAATCGGAGATGGGGTGGACGCATTTTCTATCCACTGCGCGATCTCATTTCCATCCCTGCGCCCGAATAATGTATAATAGACTCAGGTGAGTCAGTGATGAATGGAATGTCTCGTCGGGAGTTTCTACGCCAGTCAGCGATTGGTACCGCAGCGCTTGCCCTGAGCAGCTTTTCGGCGCGCGCCCAATCCGAAGAGAAGGTCAAGGTCGGGGTCATCGGCACGGGCGCGCAGGGTCAGAACCTGCTCCGCCAGCTGCTCGCTCTACCGACTGCTGAAGTGGTTGCCGTGTGCGATGTGTATGCCGTCAACCGTATCCGTGCTGTTGAGCTGACCCAAGGCAAGGCGAAAAGCTACTCGGACTACCGCGCCCTACTTGACCAGAAGGAGATTGAAGCCGTCGTGATTGCGACGCCTCTGCACCTGCACGCCCCGATGACCATCGATGCCCTGCAGGCAGGCAAGCATGTGTTCTGCGAGAAGGCAATCGCGTACTCTATCGACGAGGCGCGCCAGATGGCACAAGTCGCCACGCGCACAGGCAAAGTCCTCCAAATCGGGCACCAACGGCACTATAACGCGACCTATGAGCAGGCGTACTGGCTCATCAAAGAGGGCACTATCGGCAAGGTGACCCATGTGCGCGTGCTATGGCACCGCAACAACAGCTGGCGACGCGCTGTGCCCGACCCGAAGCTTGAACGGCTCATCAACTGGCGACTGTACCGCGACTACTCGCACGGACTGCTCACCGAGTTGGCGAGCCACCAGCTGGATGTGGTCAACTGGTTCCTGGGCGCCCTCCCTATCTCCGTCGTCGGCTACGGTGGAATAGATTACTGGAAAGATGGGCGCGAAGTCCACGACAATGTAGAGATGATTTTCAACTATCCGGGCGGGGTACGCGTGATGTATACCAGCCTCACGACCAACGCCTACGATGGCTACGGCGAGTGGTTCTTCGGGGACAAGGGAACCCTCGTGCTGACCGACGAGAATAAGGGACTGCTCTTCCGCGAGCGCAACGCCGAGAAGCTGGAGTGGGAAGACGATGCCAACTCGGTTCAGGTGGATGGGCGTCGTGCGGTGGTGATCGAGCCGACTCCCACCCGTCAATGGCGCGACCGTGGGCAGGAGCTGCAAGCAGGCAATCAGCGCAACGCCTACTACGCTGAGCTGGAACATTTCCTCAAGTGCGTGCGCACGGGCGAAACGCCCAAATGCACCGCCAGCGATGCACTGCCCGCGTTGACATGCGTGCTGGGCGCGCTTCAGGCAATTGACAAGGGCACACGCTACGACTTCCGCCCTGAGCAGTTCCAAATCTAAATCGTAATGCGTGCGATGGTGCTGGAGCAGGTGGGTCAGCCGCTGGTGCGGCACGACCTGCCCATCCCGACGCCAGCGCCCCATCAGGTGCTGGTGCGTGTGCGGGCGTGCGGTGTATGCCGAACCGACCTGCATGTGTTTGAGGGCGACCTGCCTGAGCCGAAGCTCCCGCTCATCCTGGGGCATGAGGTGGTGGGCGAAGTGGTGGAGCTCGGCACGGATGTCTCGGGACTCTACCCCGGTCAGCGAGTGGGCATCCCTTGGCTGGGCGAAACTTGCGGAACCTGTCTGTACTGTGGGGCAGGTCAGGAGAACTTATGCGACCGCCCCCGCTTCACCGGCTATACGCGGGACGGTGGCTACGCCGAGTACACCGTCGCTGATGCACGCTATCTGTTCCCGCTCCCTGACCGCTACGACGATGTGGCGGTGGCGCCGCTGTTGTGCGCCGGGTTGATTGGCTATCGCTCCTATCGGATGGAGCGCGAGGCGTGGGGCAATCGGCTGGGGCTTTATGGGTTCGGCGCCGCAGCCCATATCCTCATCCAGATCGCAGTG
>JBDNDR010000274.1:0-3467 GCA_046718995.1 Fimbriimonadales bacterium | reverse complement strand
CGGTAAAGATAAGGCGTATGGAGTAGTTGAGGGTCGGTCTTGTCGGGAGCGTCAGGTGGTCACTCTCCCCTGCCCTGAGCTGGAATCGTTTGTGCCGGCGGTCGCTCGCGGCGAGTGGAAACCTTAGCGATTGTCAACCCCGCGCCAACTCGTCAAGGGGTGAAGGATTGGGTGTCGTCGTTTGGCGTGCCATTGCTCTTACTCCGTCTGGTGGGCGGCTCGCCGTAGCCTCCGCCACCGGGCGTGCGGATGGTGAGCGTGGTGCCTGCCCGCACACGCACGACTCCCTTGACAATCTCAGCGTCCATTTCGCCCTCTATGTGGAGCAGGTTCAACCCGCGCTTGCCGGGCTTGCCGCCCCGAGCGCCGGATGGAGCGCGTCGGCGCCGCTCGGTCAATAGAGTCAGCGTGGTCTCGGCGAGGAACTGGAAGGTGCGGATGATGCCGTCCCCTCCCCGATGCGTGCCAGCACCTCCCGTACGTTCGGCATAGCGGTATTCCAGCACACGCACGGGATAGCTACTCTCGATTGCTTCGATGGGCGTATTGCGTGTGTTGGTCATGTGGACTTGGATGCCGCTGGCGCCGTCGGCTTGAGCACACGCGCCCGCCCCGCCCCCGATGGTTTCGTAATACACGAAAGCACGCTGGCGATAGGAGTCGTATCCGCCGAACAGCAGATTATTCATCGTACCTTGTGAGCCGGCAGGGATATGTTCGGGAACCGCTTTCGCCAATGCGCCCAGCACCGTATCCACAATTCGCTGGGAAGTCTCCACATTACCGCCTGCGACTGCCGAAGGAGGCGTTGCGTTCACCAAACTGCCCTCTGGCGCGACCACCCGTACAGGCTTCCAACAGCCTGCGTTGGTAGGCACCTCAGCCCCCATCAGGCACCGAACTACATAGTAGCACGCCGATCGGGTGACGGCTTCGGGCGCGTTCAGTCCGCCCTCACAAGCGGGTGCCGTGCCTGTGAAGTCGATGCAGAGTGTGCCCGGTTCCTCGTCAGGCACACGCACGGCGACTCGTATCGGTAGGTTCAGATTGCCCCGACCATCGTCATCCAAAAAGTCTTCGTGATGATACTCTCCGTGCGGGATTTCCGAAAGCACGGCTCGAGTCATCTGCTCGCTGTAGTGCAGGAGTTGCTCCCAGCGATGGCGCCAGAGGTCAACGCCTTCGCTCTCCAACAGTTGCTGAAGACGCAGTATCCCGATACGGTTCGCCCCAATCTGAGCCATTAGGTCTCCCCTGCGCTCCTCAGGGGTACGCACATTGCTGAGAATGAGCTGGAGGAGTGGCTCTTGGAGTTGA
The DNA here is from genome assembly GCA_046718995.1 of Fimbriimonadales bacterium. Taxonomy (GTDB): domain Bacteria; phylum Armatimonadota; class Fimbriimonadia; order Fimbriimonadales; family GBS-DC; genus CAKZQI01. The sequence continues at coordinate 2,150 of JBDNDR010000274.1, read as the reverse complement.
TTCTGCCTGATAATAGGGAGTGGCGGGATGCGCAACCCCTCTTCATAGATTTCGCGGGCGATGGGCATTGAGCCGGGTACGGAACCCCCCGTATCGGCGTGATGGGCGCGGTTCGCCACGAAACCGACTAGCTCACCCCCCACAAACACAGGGGCAATCAGCGTCCAATCGGGGAGGTGCGTGCCGGCGTGGTAGGGGTCGTTGGTGAGTATCATATCTCCCTCATGCCACTCGGTTCGGGGCAAGAGCCACTCCATCAGATAAGGCATCGCCCCCAAATGCACGGGGATATGTTCGGCTTGGGCAATCAGCCTGCCTTGAGCGTCAAACAGTGCGCAGGAGTGGTCGCGCCGCTCTTTGATGTTAGGTGAGCAGGCGGAGTACTCCAGCACCTGCCCCATCTCCTCAGGGATTGCGCTCAGTCGCTCGTGATAAAGCCAGATACGGGCGGGGTCAAACGACACGCCAACAGGATACCCCAAGCGCGAAACTCCCCCTCGCCGTCTTAGCAAGGGGGAGTCGATGTTTAGTAGGGTCTTACTCTTATGAGATCTTAGCAGCCCGTGCCGAAGTTGAACAGCACAATCAGCAGGTCGGCGTCGTCCACGATGCCGTCGCTGTTGACATCTTCGGGACCACCTGTGTCACTACCGAAAGCGAACAGCACAGCGAGCAGGTCGGCGTCGTCCACACAACCGTCGCCGTTCACATCGCCCTCAATACCGCCCCCGATTTCGGTGCCCAGAATCTCAATCAGGTCATAGCGCAGGGTGCCCTGAGAGCTGTAGTTCGCGTTCGGATTGTTCGGGAAGTTGGCAGCGGTGTACTGATTGGTAGCGGGGTCGAACTCGGTCACCACGCGGAAGGCGAAGTCGGGGTTATTCTCTACAGCGGTATTGCCTGTGAAGTCTACTACCACCAGCCCATCGTAGCCACCGTTAGCGCTCGTATCGCCATGCCAGCGGTCTCCGCGACGCCCTTCCAGCAGAACGCCGTCGATCCAGTTGGCACCGCCGTCAGTGGTGTACTGGAAGCGGATGAACTTAGACGCCGTGTTGCTCCAGCGCACATCAAACTTCACGACGATGTCCTTGTACCCGGTGGTGGGCACGCTCACGACGATGCCAGCGGTGCGGTTCGCTGTGCCTTGAGCAGGATAGTTGGTAGTCTGAAGCCCCCAGTTCGGCGGGTTAGGATGCCCTGCGTTGTTGGGATCCTGCGGTGAGCCACGGAAGCCACTGCCACTGTTATTGAACGAAAAAGTTGCCCCATTAATGCTGATAGTAGCCACCGAGGCGAACACTCCTGCTTCAGGGGCGAGCATCGCAGTGCCGTCGAGGGGGTTAGACTCGTTGAAGTCCCAGTAAGCGAGTTGGGTCTGTGCGTAGAGTGTTGAAGCGACTAAAGTACCTAAGGTGAGCGCTGAAAAGAGTCGGAATAGGTTCATTCCTTTCATTTGATCCTCCTTATAATGAGACTACGCCTGAACTATACTCTGTGTATTGTTAAGCGTAGGTTAAGGTTGAAGTCGGAAATGGTCAGGGAGCAACTCCTCCAGCGAGTAGCGTGCCACCAGGTGGTCGGGGCTTGCTATCCAAACTACACATTCAGCAGGGTTTGGCGCGAACTCCAGGAGCACCTGACGGCAAGCACCGCAGGGCCTACCACCATCGGGTGTGACCACCGCTACTGCGACAATCGCATGCTCACCCTCTGCAACCGCTCGGAACACGGCGACGCGCTCTGCGCAGATGGTCAGCCCATAGCTGGCGTTCTCAACATTTACCCCAGCGAATAGTTTGCCCGATGTGGTGCGTACTGCGGCGCCCACCGCATAACGCGAGTAGGGCGCGTAGGCGTGTTGGCGTACCTGGCGTGCTAAGGCGATGAGCTCGCGGTCAGCATCGCTAAGGTTCACGCGTCGTCCCCTCCCTCTGAAGCGCCTGTGAGCTCTTCCTCAAACATCGCTTCCATCTCGTGGGGGTCTTCGTCCATCGCGGCGCTCATCTCGCGCACGAACTGGCGCATCGTAGCGGGGTCATCGGGGTCGCCTGCGAATTCCATGCTATCGGCTAAGTCGTCCAGCATCTGGTCTTCGGTGCGCAGGCGCGCGACCCGGGAGATTAACCTGCGACTCGCCGTTGAGCCGC
>JBDNDR010000273.1:0-3493 GCA_046718995.1 Fimbriimonadales bacterium | reverse complement strand
CGAATCGTTGTCGGCGAGCGCACCTATCGTCCCCAGTTCTTTTTCGGTAATCCGCACACCCCTGAGGCGGCGAACCGCGTGCTCCAACAGGTTCAGATGGCGGTGGAAGCGGGCGTGGAACTCTTCTCGTTTCTTCTCACGCTCCCTGCCCGCGCAACAGGGGCGATCGAGGCGTTCGATCAGGTGCGCTATTGGACTGCGATGGTGCGCGATCTGTGCCCTCATGCTCAAATCTTGTGGCGGATTGTGCCTGCGCCCGTCGGCAGATGGCAGAAAGAGTATCCCGAAGCAGTAGTACGCTACGCCGACGGGACTATCGGGGGACCTTCGCTGTGCGCTGACCGTTGGTGGCAGGTGGTGCAGGAGCAGTTGAATGCTCTGGTACAACTCACCGAGCAGGAGGACGAGGGCGCCAACACGCTGGGCTACCATATCGATTGGGGCGAATGGTTCCAGCCTGCCTCTGGAGGCTACGATACCAGCGATGCAGCGCTAACCGCCTTCCGCGAGTGGCTCCGACGCCAATACAAGGGTGATACGGTCGTCCTGCGCGCCTGCTGGTTCAACGGCGAGGTCTCTTTCGCTTCAGCCACCATCCCCACCTATCAGCCGAGCAACTCGCATAAGCAGTTTTACCACCCACGCCGTGAGGGACGCTATATTGACTATCATCGCTTCCTATCGGACATCACGGCACGACGCATTCTGGGGCTGGCGCAGGGAGTTAAGTCGGTCTCTCAAGGGCGTGCGTTGGTCGGTGTCCCCTACGGCTATGTGCTGGAATGGCGCCACCCTCACGCAGGGCATTACGCTCTGAGCCAAATCCTGCGCTCGGATGCTATAGACCTGCTCTCGGCACCGCTGACCTATAGCGACCGCCTGCCCGGCGGAACGGGGGCGTTCGCCTTGCCGGTGGACTCGGTGCACCTGCACGGGAAACTGTTTATCGCTGAGGAAGATTTTCGCACGCCGTTTGGCAAGTCGCCTCGGCTCAGCGAGTCGGCAACGGGGCACCATCTGGGCACGACCCACGCCGAACAAGCCCAAGTAGAGGACGATTACAATCCCACCCTCCACACGGCGGAGGCGGTGATGCAGGTTCAGGCACGCTCCACTGCCCAAGCGCTCACCTTCGCTCACGGGCAGATGTGGATGGACTTGTGGGGCGAAGGCTGGCTGGCGAACCCGCTCGCTTGGGAGAACGCCCAGAATGTGCGTGCCTTGTGGGAGTGGCGCGAGCGCATCGACCAATCGCCCCCCGATTTGGCGGTGGTGGTCGACCCCGAGAGCACGCGCTATGTACGGGTCGGCTCCTCACTGATTGAGCGGATGGTCGTGCAGGCGCGCGAAGCAATCCTGCGTAGTGGCGTTTCGGCGGGGTTCTATCTGTTGGAGGACATCACTCGGCGCGAGTTCCCCCCCTCTAAAGTGGTGATTTTCCTCAACGCTTGGCGGATGTCGCGGATGTCACGCGATGCGATTCGCCGCCGGCTCCAGCGCGATGGACGCGTGCTCATCTGGCTCTATGCGGGTTCGCTGTTCCACGGGCACCGCGATGCGCTCGCCAACGCCCGCGAGACGATGGGCGTCGCCATCGCACGTCAACCGTGGGGGAGTGTACAGGGCACTCAGATTGTGAATAAGGCGCACCCACTTGCCCGCGCGCTCAACTTAGAGCGGCTCGGCGAGCCTGAGGCGTGTGAACCCTCGTTCTACGCCATCGCAGAGGCAGGCGAAGTGGTCGGCGAGTACATCGATACCGGGCTTCCTTCGCTGGCGGTGTGCGACCATGGGCGTTGGAAAGCGGTTTTCTCGGGTGAGCGCGTGCTCACGCCCGAGATGGTGCGCGCCTTCGTCAAGTGGGCAGGCGGGCATGTGTGGCTGGAGACGAACGATTTGGTGCAGGTGCGCCCTCCGCTGGTACACCTCCACGCCCGCAAAGCCGGTATGCGCACCCTCCACTTGCCCGAACCGCTCGCCGTTTACGACCCCACCGAGCGGACTTTCGTGCAGGATAAGGCGCTCCAGCACCGACTCTTCCTCCAAGAGGGCGAGAGCCGGCTCCTGTTGGTGGGCACACGCACCCAGCTGGAAGCGATGCTTCAAGGTGAGCGCATCACCGTCGCCACGACACCACTCCCCGTTGAAGAACCGCCAGTAGAGCCGAGCGCCCCATCCAGCGAGCCAACATCACTCGTGGAGTGGCAAGACACGATTTTGGAGCCGATTCGGTTGGAAGAATCGCCCTTTACGCTGGACGATGAAAGCAACAGTGCCGATTCAGAACCGTTCAGCCCCGCTGAGGCGGAGATGGATGTGGAGGAGCCATCCCCTCAAGAGTCGGCACCGAAGCCTAAGCGACGTGGCAATCGCCGACGCGGACGCCGAGGGCGCACCAAACCCACGGCTTCCACACCCCCGATTGAGGTGCCCGTGCAGTGGCGACGCCAACCCGAAGAGGACAGCCCATGAACGGCACGAAACGCATCATCCCGTGCTTAGATATCAAGAACGGGCGTGTCGTCAAGGGAGTGCAGTTCGTGGGGCTACGCGATGCCGGCGACCCTGTGGAGTTGGGACGCCTTTATGATGCCCAAGGCGCGGATGAGCTCGTCTTTCTGGACATCACCGCCAGCCACGAACGGCGCGCACCCGTCTTCGAACTGGCGAGCCGTGTCGCCGAGCAGGTGTTTATCCCCTTCACGGTCGGTGGGGGCATCCGTACCGTAGACGATATTCGCGCCATCCTCCAAGCAGGTGCCGACAAGGTGAGCCTCAACACCGTCGCCGTAGAACAGCCCGAACTGATTAGCCAATCGGCGGAGCGCTTCGGAAGCCAATGTATCGTGGTCGCAATCGACGCGCGCTGGAACGGCACCTACTACGAGGTCTACACACACGGCGGACGCACGCCCACCGGCTTGGACGCCGTCCAGTGGGCGCAGGAGGTCGTTCGGCGAGGCGCAGGCGAAATCCTACTCACCAGTATGGACCGCGACGGCACCCAAATCGGCTATGAGCTGACCCTCACACGCCAAGTCGCTGAGGCGGTCTCGGTGCCCGTGATAGCGTCCGGCGGCGCAGGCACACCCCAACATCTCTACGAAGGACTAACCGAGGGCAAAGCCTCGGCGGTACTCATCGCCTCCATCGTCCACGACGGGCACTACACGCTCCAGCAGCTCAAGTCGTACCTTGCTGAGCGGGGCATCCCCGTGCGCTTCGTCTGAGCAGATAGGCTCTCCGCTCCAACCCCCTATTTTCACCCTCTCTTAACTTTTCAATAGCTCAAGGCGTTGTATAATACGGTTGGAGACACTCATGAGGCGGATTTTTATCTGGAGCGCGCTGGCGCTGTTGGCGTTGACGAGCTATGCGCAGATTGGGAGCGGGCTGTGGCCCGACTCATCGGCACTCCGTGATGCCAGCACGCTAAATGTGCAGATTGTTCGGCAGTGGAATGTGACGATTAACCTTCAGACCGTGCGGATGA
>JBDNDR010000272.1:0-3518 GCA_046718995.1 Fimbriimonadales bacterium | reverse complement strand
AGAAGAAGTCTGCCACCACATCGCCCTCGTTAGAGGAAGCTTTGATGATGCGTTCCAGCAGAGCTTCGGGTTTTTGAGTGGGGTAGCCAATTCGCTCGCCAGAAGTCGCAGCAATAGTGGGGATATCCCAGACCGAGTCGAGAGGCTTGCCCCCTTTTAGGTAATACTTTTTGCCTCTGGAAATCATGTAACGTCCGTGTTCATCTTCATGACAATATTTGTCATACATAGCCTGTGTTATCTCGCCTCGAACAACGTTGAAGGTTGCTTTCTCCGATCGTTTGTATACCAGGAGAACATCGTGCTTCCTAAGAAAGTGTCGGGTTGCGTTCGCAGCGCCTAGTCCGTAATGCCATATCACTTCATTCTGAAAATTCTCATACCCAAAAATCTTATCCATCTCTACCTTGATGTAGTGACTGGCGTGCCAATCACAGTGGACATAGATACTCCCCGTCTTCTTGAGCAGGCGTTTCATCTCGTAGAGTCGGGCGTTGAGCCAGATGAGGTAGCCCGGCATCCCGCCCTCCCAAATATCGGAGAAGGAGCGCAACTCGTTCTGGTCACCAAAAATCACATTGTACTGCCTACCTGAGAAGAACGGCGGGTCTATATAGATGAGGTCAATACTTTCGGAGGGCAGTTGGCGCATCACATGCAGGTTATCGCCCCAGAAGAGGCGGTTCGGTTCCAGATCGGGATGCCCGAACGAGACGCGTTCTACCACTTGAGTAGGCAGTAGGATCTGGGGAAACAGTTTCCGAAAGCCCTTCTTGCGGTCCCAGCCCAGTGGCTCTTTCTCCACCGGCACTGTCCCGAAGCGCACGGGCGGGCGCCAAAATTCCTCTTGGGTTGGGAGGGCATCGGACGCCACATCCTTATCTTCCAGAGGAGGTGGGGCGATGAACTCGCCTTTTTCCGGTCCAACACGCACGTTACCTAAGGACTCTGAATCATGGTTCGCCATCGCTTCATATCCCTCCACACGCGTTTCGTTTAACGCTACGCAATCGCTGAATGTCCATCAACCTTACAACCGAAGCCACTGTGAACCAGCGCGCTTCCACAGACGCCCGTAGGCAGATTCAGATGTCGTCTTGTTTACTTATTCTACATCATGGAACCGTTTCCTGCTGATTCGATAAGTCCGCAGGAGGTTATTCCACCCAATCCACTCTAATCGCCTCAGGTGATTCCCATCGTCCGCTTGAGTGAGTCTATTCTCACATTCCTGCGTAGAGGAACTGCACCTGCTTCGGAGCTTACCCCACAAACAGCCGCGACTTGCCCTGCTCCATCTGCATCGTCACAATCCGGTAGTTGGGGCGATTGGTGTCCTTTGCTGTCTTCTGCACAGAGACGCCAACGAAACAGGGACGGAAGCGATTCTGGAAACCGGCATCGCTTCATGTCGGCTGCGCCCTGATTCGCTGGCAGGCATCTAATGAGAAAGGTAGAATCCCGATGTGAAGGTCACCTTTCTGACACGCTGGAATGGAGGTCTCTACTTTGGAGGAGCCGAGGTGCAGGCACTCCAAACCGCTTCTGCCTTGCAGGAGCTCGGAGTGCCTGTAGAGATTCTACATCCTTTCACCCGCGAGGTCGGGGACATCGTGCATGCGTTTAGTTCGTATCGCGAGTACTATTCTATCCAGCACTATTGTAAGCAGAGGGGTAAGAAGTTTATTCTCTCCACCATCTTCTATCGGGATATATCGAGCGTTGCTAAGCGGGTGCGCTACTATCTGGACACTAAGTTGACTACGAGCCGAAAAGTTCGGCGAACTCGCTCCCTCTTTAGAAATTCAGATTTGCTTTTACCAAACTCCCGTACCGAAGCGGAACAGGTACATAGGCTCTTTCGGGTTCCTCACTCAAAGATTAGTGTTGTGCCCAACGGGGTCGAGGCGCGCTTCGCTCAAGCCGATCCCTCGCTGTTTCGCAAAGAAACAGGCATCAAGGAACCCTTCGTGCTCAATGTGGGGCGTATTGAACAACGAAAGAATCAGCTCCGCCTCATTCAAGCACTTCGCGGAACCAAAATCCCGCTTGTCCATATCGGTCACGCGGTCGACTCCGACTACCAAGCCCTATGCAAAGAGATAGCGGGGGACGAGGTGTACTTTTTGCCGCCAATCCCACACGAATCCCCTCTCTTAGCCAGTGCATACTCAGCCTGCCGAGTTTTTGCGCTCCCTTCCATTTTAGAAACGCCCGGTCTCTCGGCATTAGAGGCTGGAGTCGCCGGCGCACGAATCGTGGTCACGCCGTATGGCGGAGCACGCGAGTATTTTGGCGATTTCGCTTTCTACCCCAACCCCACGAGCGTCAAGGACATCCGTGAGGCGATTCTTCAGGCATGGGAGGCGACTATCGATACGCACGCCCAAAGCCAGTATCTCCTCCAAAACTTTGAGTGGAAAGTCGTTGCGCAACGCACTCTGGAATGCTATCATCGCGTGTTAGCAGAGAGCTAGCCGTATCGCGCGGTGATATAGTCGGCAACGACGCAACCGCTTAGCCCACAAACAGCCGCGACTTGCTCAGCTCCATCTGCATCGTCACAAGGCGGTGATAGGTTCCCTCGCGCGCCATCAGCTCATCGTGCGTGCCGACCTCGACCACACGCCCGCGCTCCAACACGATGATACGGTCGGCGTTGCGCAGGGTCGACAGGCGGTGGGCAATCGCTATCGTGGTGCGGTTCTGTACCAGTCGCTCCAGCGCCTCCTGAATCAGTCGCTCGGTCTCCGTATCCACTGACGCGGTCGCCTCGTCTAAGATGAGAATCTGCGGATTGCGTAGGATGGCGCGGGCAATCGCAATCCGTTGGCGTTCGCCACCCGAGAGCCGATGCCCCCGTTCGCCCACCCAAGTGTCATAGCCGTCGGGGAAGCGCATAATGAAATCGTGGGCATTCGCCGCTTTCGCCGCGGCAATAATCTCTTCCTGAGTGGCGTTCGGGCGGGCATAAGCGATGTTGTCCCGAATAGTGCCCGGAAACAGGAAGGTATCCTGAAGCACCACACTGATATGTTGGCGCAAGTCTTGCATCTTCAGGTCGCGCAGGTCGACCCCGTCCAGCAGGATCCGCCCTCGCGTGGGGTCATAGAATCGGCAGATGAGGTTAATCAGAGTGGTCTTGCCCGACCCTGAGGGACCGACCAAGCCGATCATCTCACCGGGACGGATGTGGAGGTTAATCTCGTGTAGGACGAGGTGATGCTTCTCGTAGCCGAAGGAGACATTTTCCAGCACGATTTCGCCCTTGACCTCGGTGAGCGGCTTCGCGTCGGGTTTATCGCTGACCTCTGGCTCGGTGTCCAAGATTTCGAACACGCGCTCGGCAGCGGTCACCGTGCGGGATGCCCAGTCCATGATGTTGGTGATGATACTCAGCGGTCCGAACAGCATCCCGATATAAGAGAGGAACGCCACGAGTTTGCCCAGTTCAAAGTTGCCTTCCAGCACGCCGCGCCCGCCGACATACCAGATGACGAATGAGCTGGACATCACGA
>JBDNDR010000271.1:0-3518 GCA_046718995.1 Fimbriimonadales bacterium | reverse complement strand
ACGCGTCCAACATCACCAGCAGCTCCATCAAGTTATCGTTGACCGGGGCGCAGGTCGGCTGTACCACGAACACATCCATCCCGCGCGCGCTTTCCAACACCTGCACGCGCACCTCGCCATCCGAGAATCGTTCACACATCATCTTGCCCAGCGGTCTACCCAAGTAGTCGGCAATCCGCTGAGACAGCTCCATATTGGCGTTGCCACTGAACAACAAGATTTCCTGCCCGTTATCCATCGCTCGGTCCTCCTGCCCTTTCTATAGATTCTCTGCGTTTGCGCACCCATCCTGCTTTATTGGTTTGATAACTGCGTGCAATTGCCAACGCTTCGGAGGGCACATCCTCGGTGATGGTGCTTCCCGCGGCGATGTAGGCGCCGTCTTCTATGGTAAGAGGTGCTACGAGGGTTGCATGCGAGCCGACAAACACTCCACTGCCGATGACCGTGCGATGTTTGCGCTGTCCATCATAGTTGCAGGTGATGGTGCCCGCCCCGATGTTGGAGCCTGCACCCACCGATGCGTCGCCCAGATAGGTCAAGTGCAACACTTTCGTGCCTTCGCCGACGGTGGCGTTCTTTATCTCTACAAAGTCGCCCACGCGCGCGCCCTGCTTGAGAACGGTGCCCGGACGCAGATGGGCAAACGGACCCACCGCGACGCCCGATTCGATTTGCGCGCCCACAATGTGCGAACGGAACAGGTGGCACCCCTCGCCCACAGTGCTGTCCTCCAGATACAAATCGGGTCCCACAGTGCAGTTCGCACCGATGACGGTATTGCCGCGCAGATGCGTGTTCGGCTCTATGGTGGTGTCGTGTCCAACCTGAACCCCTACCTCGATGTAAGTGGTGTTCGGGTCGATAATCGTGACGCCTTGCATGCAGAGTTGGTGCAGTAGGCGTTTGCGGAGTGCCTCGCCTGCTTGCGCCAGCTCCCAGCGGTTGTTCACACCCATCAGCAGGCTGGGGTCAGGCGATTGCCACGCCACAACGGTGCAACCTGCCTGTGCCATCAGTCCAATCACATCGGTCAGATAGTATTCACCTTGAGCGTTCTGGTTGCTCAGTTTCGGGAGATATTCACGGAGCGCGGCGACTTTGAAGCAGTAGAACGAGGTGCAGACCTCCCGAAGGGCTTTCTGTTCGGGCGTAGCGTCTTTCTCTTCTACAATTCCAATTACATCGCCATGTGGGTTGCGTAGAATGCGTCCATAGCCTGTGGGATTCTCCAGCAGGGCGGTGGCGACGGTAGCGTCGGCGTGATGCGCCTGATGGTACTCCCACAGCGCGCGCAGGGCTTCGGGGGTTACCAGCGGTGAATCGCCTGCGCAGACCACCACATCGGTCGCAGTGTCGGGGATGTGGGGGAGGGCTTGCATACAGGCATGCCCAGTGCCCAACTGTTGCTGTTGAAGCGCGTAGAGGTAGCGTTCGCCCAGGCTTGCCTGCACCTGCTCGGCTCCGTGCCCCACCACCACAATAATAGGGCGGATTTCCGCTTGCTCCAGCGCGTGCAGAACATGGGCGGTGAGCGGTTTGCCCAACAGAGGCATCAGCGCTTTGGGGCGTTCCGACTTCATCCGAGTGCCTTTACCCGCAGCCATTACCAGACCGATTGGGGTCGCCATGGTGCTACGATTATACCTGCCAGCCGTTGGGCAGGACGAAGGGGAAACTTTTGCAAGACTCGCAGGGGAATTTTGCCGATACTGGGGCGTTTGGCACAAAAGTTGCTACAAGCAAAGTAGTCGTCTTGCGATTGTTGCTTTGGAAAGAGAGCAAAGCAGTACTGTGTAGAGATGAAATCAGTTGAAAGGAGTCGGGGCAACCCCACACGGTTGCCCCGACACAATTTAAGTTAGGCTGCGTGCGCTCGTCCGGAACCGGTTTGGGTAGCGAAAGTACCGAGTGCCTCACGCAACTCCTGAGCGACCTGATAGAGTTCACGCGTCCACTGCACAATCTGTTCCGACTGAGCGGACATTTCTTGGGTCGAGGCGCTCACCTCTTGCGCAGCGGCGCTGGTCTGCTCGCCGGCGCTGGCGACCTCATCCACCGCGTAGCGTACCTGGTGCGCGTTCTCTGCCATCTGGTTCGCCACGACACGATACCGCTCCACAATGTCTTGAACCTCGCGCATGGCAGCCACCAGCTGCTGTTCAAACTGCTGGGTGGACGCTTCCATCGCCTGCACCGCCTCGGCGACCGCCTGACGAATCTGGCTTACCAGCGCACCCACATCTTTGGCAGACTGGGCAGAGCGTTCCGCGAGCTGTTGCACCTCTTTGGCAACGACCGCGAACCCACGACCTGCCTCGCCTGCACGCGCCGCCTCGATCGCCGCGTTGAGTGCCAGTAGGTGCGTCTGGAAAGCAATCTGATTGACGACCTCAATCATCTCGCCAATTCGTTGAGAATGGGTTCCCATCTCGCGAACTTTGGTTGCCGTTGCACGAATCCGCTCACCGACCTGTTGGATGACCTCGCCGGCTCGATTGACTGCTTGGGACTGTTCTTGAGCGCCGGTGGAGATGGTCTGGATACCCTCGGTCAGGTCACGCGTGGCATCTGCCGCGCGGTGGGTCTGTTCGGCTTGATGCGTGGTGGCTCGGGCGACTTGTTCAATCGCTGAGGCAATCTGTTGGACGACCATCTGAGTTTGAGCCATCGCCTCTTGGAGCGTCTCCGCTTGCTCGGCGACCTTTAGACCTGCTGTGATGGACGAACCAATCGCATGAGCAAATGCGCGTCGTACTACGCCCATCTTGTCGTTGAGATCCTGGTAGATGGTTTCGGTCTGGATGCTGTCTAATCGGAATCCGAAATCTTGCAACAGCATCGCAATAAATGAGTCGCTGATGGCTTGAATGTCATAAACAAAGATACGCATCAACGCGTGGAAGAGCGCACGTGCCTCTTCTGATGGAATCGACTCGTCCTCGCGTAGATAGCGACTGACTAAGTCTATATAAAGCCCATAGCTTCCGATGTACCACTTGGTAGGTAAGTCAATCGCGTTATGGACATAGCCGATTTTGAGCCGTTTTGCAAAGTAGTCCACCCCGAATTCCCCACTGCTGTCTGCTTCTCGGAACACTTCTAAGAAATAGCTGCACTGAGCCTGTTCCAACGCAGTGCGTAGCTGGCTGAGGCTGACCCCTTTTTTGAGCGCATATTGCTCAAAGAATTGGCGCGTTTCAGGGAAGTCAAACTGAAAGTCGTAGAACTCGCGTGCCATACGGGGCGCAATCTGCTCTGCCCAAGCACGATACTGACGAAACAGCTGGATTTCCTCTTGAGAGAGTCTCAGAAACTCTCGGCGCTGTCTCAAGTTACTCTCGTTGATACGAAGCTGCTCCACAATGTTTGTCTGCATGTTCATCTCTCCGCCTCCTAAGCCCCATTATCGGTATCTATTACAGTGATTCTTAGAGGTGCGTTTTGGAGAATTTATATCATGCCAATACCTCCTCCCGTCATGCTGAACGCAGGGAAGCATTTCAAGCATTCACCTC
>JBDNDR010000270.1:0-3540 GCA_046718995.1 Fimbriimonadales bacterium | reverse complement strand
CCTCAAAGCTAGTCCAGAGGTGCTTCTCAGCCGTATTCAAGACCCCACCACGCGCCCCCTACTGAGCGATGCACCCACACCCCATGAAGCCCTCCAGCAGATTACGCAGGCCCGCGAGCCGCTCTACCAAGAGTCTGACTGGGTGCTGGAGACTGAGGGGCGTTCAATAGATTCGCTGGTTGAGGAACTGAGTTTGCTGGCAAACCCCTCCGCCGAAACGCCGCTTAGAGTGCCTGTATTAGCAGAAACGCCCAGTGCCTATGAGGTGCTGATTGGTTTGGGGCTTCGGGCACAGTTTGCAGCGCGAATTTTAGAGGTTCTCCGTCCCACGCGGGTTGCTTTGCTGAGCCATCCTGTTTTGCGCGCTTGGGTGGAGCCTATCGCTCAGCAGTTGAACTCGGCAGGTGTACCCACGACCCTTGTGATGATGCCTGCTGGAGAACGCTACAAAACCCTGCGCCAAGTCCAGCGAATCTACTCCGAACTGCTCAGGATGGGATTAGACCGTTCGGGACTGGTGGTTGTGGTAGGTGGCGGTGTGCTGGGAGATATGGGAGGCTTCGTTTCAGCGACTTATATGCGTGGGGTACCGTTTGTCCAAATCCCCACCACGCTGTTGGCTCAGGTGGATTCCAGTGTAGGGGGCAAGGTAGGGGTAGACCTGGCTGAAGGTAAAAATCTGGTGGGGGCATTCTATCAGCCGAAGCGGGTGCTGATAGACCCCGAGCTTCTCCGAACTTTGCCCCCACGCCATTGGCGCAACGGACTGGCGGAGATGCTTAAGTATGGTATTGCCCTCCAGCACGGTTTATGGTATCGGCTGGAGGCGATGTTGGAACTCAGCCTGTTCAAAAAGCGCGACCTCGCTCAGTGGACTTTGCCGATTGCGCGCTGTGTGCAGATTAAGGCGCAGATTGTTTCGGAGGATGAGCGTGATGTTTCAGGGCGGCGTGCCCTGCTCAACTTCGGGCATACGGTAGGGCATGCGGTGGAGGCGGTGCTGGGCTACCGAGAGTGGCTTCACGGGGAAGCGATTTCAGCAGGCATGGTTGCGGAGACTCGTGTGGGGGTGAAACTCGGAATCACTCCAGTTGAGGCGTTGGAAGCGCTGGTAGACCTGCTCCGGCGCGCAGGACTGCCCACCCATCTGCCCAATCTCTCGGTAGACGCCCTGATGGAAGCGATGCGCCACGATAAGAAACGCAAGGGCGACCAGCTCGGGATGGTACTCTTAGAGGGTCTCGGGCGGGCGCGGTTTGTCGATGCCGTTCCCCCAGAGGTCGTTCGGGAGGCGTTGCAAGAATGCGGAGCGCACTCGTAGTTGGTTGGATGGCGGTTGCCTTGCTGGGCTTTGTGGTGGGGAGTTGGCTTAACCTCAGCCCTGAGGAGCCGCTGGCAAAGGTCGGTGCAGGACTCTATGCGCTCCTGTTGGTCGCTACGCTTGCCCACACTGTGCTGGGATTCCTGCGCCAACGCAATCGCTGAGCCGTCCCAATCTGCTTAGAAACCTCTGGAAGTCTCAAGCGTATATCTATTCGGAGGTGATACCGATGTTCAAAAAGGTGATTGGACTGTGGATGGTGAGTATCGTGCTACTCTGCTCTGTCTTGGCGGCGCAAGCGGACGGGCAAGATTCCTCCCAGAAGCGTGTGACGGTCAAGTACGACCAAGCCGATGTACGCTTTGTACTAAAGCAACTCTTTGAGAACGCTGGAGCAAACTACTCGCTTGACCCCAATGTGCAGGGAACTGTCACGGTCTCCTTGACCGATGTGCCGTTTACTGTTGCGCTGGATGCCATCCTGCGTCAGTTGAACCTGACCTATCGCCTCGAGAACGGGGTCTACTACATCCTGCCGCGCCAAACCGAAGTGATGACCCAGACTACGACACCCACCGCCGCTGAAGAGGACACTGATCGGCTCAATCTACCCGAGAAATTCCAGCTCAAATGTGCCAATCCTTCCATGATTGCCGACTTGTTCAACGCTCCCGTTACGAACTATGCGCAGTACGAACTCGGAATGCTCGGAGGCTTCGGCGGCTTGGGCAGTTTCGGCGGGTTTGGGAACGCTGGAGGTTTTGGTAATTTGGGCAGTTTCGGCGGGTTCGGTAGTCGCGGGTTTGGTAATTCGGGTACCTCTGGCGGGTTCGGCAGACCCAACGGCTCCTTTCAGGGCGGCTTTAGTGGGTTCTCCTTTGGTGGTTCTTCGGGTGGTTCTGGCTCTGGTGGTTTCAATCGTTTCGGTCAGGGTGGTGCCTTTTTCCATCCTGAAGGTTTGGAAACCATCATCGTCAACGATATCGACAACTCGGTGATTGTGCGTTGAGGCTCGCTTGCGCTGGGGGAAGTGCCTCAGCGCAAGGTATAATCGCCTGCGTGAAATCTGGGCTGATATTCGGTCTTTGGCTCCTTGTGCTATGTGGTTGTGCTCAGACGCTGGATTTGCGCGCTCCTTTGAACCCCATATTCCCCTCACGATTTGCTACCGTCGTAGAGCGGGACGCCTACTTAGAGTACCTCGTGGAGATACCCAGTGCGTTCTCCAGCCGCTATGGGCGCAATAACACCATTCATGGCTGGTGGCTTGTGCCGAAGGAGCGTACGGGGCGTGTTCCGACCGTGATTCTTCTGCACAGCCTCGGAATACGCCGCCCTGATCTGGAGATGGGGTTAGCGAAGGAGTTCGCCCGAAACGGGATTGCCGTCTTCCTAATGACCTTGCCCTACCATATGGCACGCACCCCAGAGGGCTTTGGCAGCGGCGACCTCATCCTACAGGGCGATGTGGAGTTGCTCATTCAGGCAGGAGTGCAAGCGGTCTGGGATGTTCGCCGTGTTGTTGATTGGCTCCAACGCCAACCCGAAGTAGACCCGAGTCGGATTGCACTGGTGGGGGTCAGTCTCGGTGCGATTATGGGGTCTAATGCGCTCGCTGTGGAGCCGCGCTTGCATAGTGCAGTTTTGATTTTGGGGGGCGCCGATTTGGCACATGTGTTATGGCATTCCGTATTGGCAATTCGGGCACGCCTGCGTCTACGGGCGGAGGGCTACACACTGGAGCGCTTGCGCGAGCAACTTGCCCCGATTGAACCGATGAACCACCTTACTCCCGAGCATGGGCAGAAGACCTTCGTCATCGGGGCGCGGTTTGATATTGTCGTGCCCACTGAAGATACCGAGAAGCTGGTGCGTGCGCTGGGCAATCCGAAGGTTTTCTGGCTCAACACGGGGCATTTTGGGGGGGGATTGGTGCAGGGACAGCTGTTCCGATTGGTGCGGCGCCACCTCCAAGCGCGCTTTGAGGGCGTAGAGTGGAACGAGAATCCCAGCCTGATTGTGCCCACCCTGCGGATTGGAGCCATCTACAGTCCAGAGCGCGACTTCCGTTTGGCGTTAGCGACCGACTTCTGGCGAGCGGATAGCAAAGGTACGCTATTTGCTTCGGGCGTGTTGACCCCGAAGGGCAGTTCGCTTTTTATAGGTTTTCGGCTCAGACTTGGATTCTCCGCTGGCGTGGAGGTCACCCCCAAGCGCAC
>JBDNDR010000027.1:0-11977 GCA_046718995.1 Fimbriimonadales bacterium | reverse complement strand
AACCGCTCTGACCGTGATGTGCCAATATGCGGGTCTGCCTGCACGGGCTGTGAGTGGCTATCTCCTGCGTGACCCCGACCCTGACACGGGTGAGTACATCGTGCGTGAGGCAGACCGTCACCTGTGGACGGAGGTCTATTTTGATGGGATTGGCTGGGTCGCGTTTGACGCCACCGAGAACGCCCCCGTGGCGGATGGGAGCGAGACGACGCTCGGCTCCGCCAGCGCAGATGCCAGCCAACGCCGAAACTGGCAACGCTGGCTGATCGATAGTGCGATTGCGCTGGGGCTGGTCTACCTCCTCTATCTGGTCGGCTCCTCATGGCGCCTGCGGAATGCCCCCACTCTCATCACTCGAAAGCATGCCGAGACCTATCACAAGCTGGCGTTCACCCTCCAAGTGGCGGGGGTGTCGGCGCCTGCCCCTCACGAGACGCCCTCGGCATTCCTCCAGCGCGCCCAATCGGCACTCCGAGGCTCACAGATGGAAACAGTGCTAAAGAACTTGCAGGAACTACTACCTGCCTATCTGTTCGGTGCATCGGAACAGGCGCGCGACCTGACGCCGACCGTTCAAGAACAGATACGCGAGTTTGAGCGCGCTTTCAGGCAGGAAATCCCCCTCACCCAGCGAACTGTTAGAACGGTTCAACTTTACTGGCGGAAACTGAATGGCGACATCGCGTAGAACAAAGAGAGAGGGTTCAGACGCATCCCCTGCAACGGTGTATCTGTTGGAGGGCAATGAGCCTGTCCTGCGTCGGGAGTTTCTGGAGCAGCTCCGAGCGCGCCTACAGGTCGTCCCCCAAAGCATGGACGAGGCGGTGGTCGACGCTCGCGAGACACCCGTTGCGGTCGTTGCCAACTTGGTACAGACGATTCCGATGGAAAGCGACTATCGGTTGGTCGTCCTACACTGGGTGAACCGTTATTCGGCTGGGGAGCTTCAAGCGCTTGCCAAACTGGTGCCCCAAGTGCCTCCGTTCGCCTGCTTGGTGTTGCTGACAGGCGCCGAAGATGAGGAGAAGAGCGAATCGCGCGCTGCGTGGAACCAACTGGTCAGCGAAGTCAAAGCGCACGGTCAGGTGGTAGAACACAAGGCGCTGAAGGGGAAAGCGGTCACCGACCGACTGGTGGAGGAAGCGAAGGCTCAAGGCAAGCATCTCCGTCCCGAAGACGCGGACTACCTCCAGCAGTTGGTGGACGGGCATGCCGAGCGTGCGCTTGCCGAACTCCAAAAAGTGCTCCTCTATATCCATCCCCGTCCTGAGGTCCGCCGAGCGGACATTGATACGGTGGTCAGCCCCACCCAGGATGCGCGTGTGTTCAGCCTGATCGATGCGATTCTGGCGGGTGATGCCCCCCAAGCGATGGCGCAGTTCCGGCTCCTGTTTCAGGCGGGGAGCAACCCCCAAGAGGTCGCCTTGAAAACGCTGGGACTGCTGGCACGCCAGTACCGCCTGCTCTGGGGTGTCTACCTGCTTCTGGAACATCAAGTGCGCCTTGACCATCTAAAAGCCGTGCCACCAACAATCATCCAGAAACTACCGAAGGAACCGAATGCCATCCAGTTTTTGGAGCGTCAGCCCTACCTGCGGGCGAAGGTCGTGCAACAGGCAAAAAGCCTGCGCTTCGACTCGCTCTGCCGAGCGTTAGAGGCGCTCCAGGAGACCGATCTGGCACTCAAAGGAATGGCGCCCGGTGTAAATCCCACCGAGAGTATGGAAAGACTCGTAGTGAAGCTCTTGACTCTATCGTCGGGGCAACACCGAACATAAACAAGGAGGTTGCGATTGGCGAAGCGTTTGGCGGAGAATCCTATTATCGTGCCTGAGATGGTGCCTCCCTCAGAGCCGAACTTGGAAGTAATCGGCGCTTTCAATCCAGGGGCGGTGCGCTTCGGAGAGGAGGTCTACTTGCTTTTGCGTGTGGCGGAGCGCCCCGTGTTGGACGACCCCGACCTCGTGGGCGTGCCCGTGCTCAACTCGAACCATCATCAATCCTCTCAGCGTCTGGAAATCTTGACCTTCCCACGCTACTCCCCAATGACCGACCTGAGCGACCCACGCGCGGTGACTTTTGAAGGCAGAACCTATCTCAGCTCTATCTCGCACCTCAGGCTCGCACGCAGTAAAGACGGCATCCACTTCACGGTCGATGAGGAGCCGACGCTCTTCCCCGAAACTGTCTATGAAGAGTATGGGATTGAAGACTGCCGAATCACGCCGCTGGAAGGCAAATACTATATCAGTTATACAGCGGTCTCACGCTACGGAATCTGCGTCGGTTTGGCGGAGACTGAGGATTTCAAGCAGTTCAAGCGCAAAGGGCTTATCCTGCACCACGAGAACAAGAATGTCGCTCTCTTCCCGCGTCAGGTGCAAGGGCGTTATGTGGCGATGCATCGTACGGCGTCTGCCTTTGACGGACCGAATATGTGGATTACCTATTCGCCTGACCTGCAACACTGGGGCGACCACCGACATTTGATGTCGCCCCGCCCGCACAGCTGGGACTCACGCCGTATCGGTGCAGGGGCACCCCCTGTCGAGACGCCCGAAGGTTGGGTGATTGTTTATCACGGGGTCAATGCGAAGGACGGCTACTGTGCTGGGGTCGCCGTGCTCGATTTGGAGGAGCCGCATCGTGTGATTCACCGCTCGCACGAGGCACTGATTGCCCCCACTGAAGATTACGAGATGAGCGGCTTCTTTGAGCGCGTAGTGTTCCCCACCGGGCTGGTACCGATGAACGATGGGCGTTGGATGGTCTACTATGGGGTAGCCGACCGCTCGGTTGCGGTTGCCGAGACCACGCTGGAGGAGCTCCTCGCCGTCGCTCAGGGCGAGATGGTCGGCGCGCGTTAGAGGCAGGAATCGGTGGGCACTGTTCTAACTCTCTGCCCGTGAACCGTTCCGAGTCGAGGCGTGCCGTCGTTGTTTCGGTTGCGCTCTTAGCCCTTTTGGCACTCCTATTCACTTGGCAGGGCACGCTGGGGGGCAAGGTGTTCGCCCCGCTGGAGCTGATATACCACTTTGAGCCGTGGCGTGCCCTGCGCTCGGAGGGGCGCCCTGCTTGGGATGTACTCCTGTGGGACGGTGCTGCCCAGTTCTATGTGTGGCGTGATTTGGTGCGCCAGCTGTGGCTTTCGGGCGAAATCCCCTTCTGGAACCCCTACAGCCTCTGCGGGCTACCCTTGATGGCGAATAGCCAGTCGGCTCCGCTCTATCCGCCCCATCTGCTCGCTTTGCCACTCCCTACTGGGCTGGCGATGGGCTGGCTGGCGTGGTTCCACCTATTTTGGGCGGGGTTGGGGCTTTTGCTGTTCTTGCGGCGTGAAGGGCTGAGCTTGTACGCCTCGTGGCTGGGGGGTGCGCTGTGGATGTTCAGCACCTTCTTTGTGGCGTGGCTCCAGTTGCCCTCGGTGCCCAGCACGCTGAGCTGGTTCGGCTGGGTGCTGTGGGGACTAAGCCACTTGGCGGAGGGTGGAGTGCGTCGGCTCTGGCGGTTCGCGCTCCCGTTGGCGATGATGCTACTGGCAGGGCACCTCCAGTTCGCGTTTTATGGCGTCCTGCTGATTGCCCTCTACACCCTTCGGCTGGCGATGGCGCAGTTCCGAGGCGGATGGCAGGCAGGCGTGCGCTTCTTGGGGTTGGCGCTGGTTGGTGGGTTGCTGGGGCTGATGGTCGCCGCGCCCCAGCTATTGCCCGTGTTAGAGTTTTCAGGTTGGAGCCACCGTGTTAGCATCGCCAGCGAGGCGGGCTATCAGGCTTATGTGCGCAACGCTCTGCCTCTGTTCCATCTGGTGGCGTTGTGGTTCCCCGACGCCTATGGTCATCCGCGTGCCGGCACCTATTGGGGAGCGGTGCATTATGCCGAGTTGGCACTCGCGGTCGGCACGCTGGGCTTGGTCTGGGCGTTGGTCAACCTCCGACGCCCCCAAGCGAGCGGGTTCTGGTGGCTGGTGGTGGGGCTGGCGTTATTGCTCGCGCTGGGCACACCCCTATTACGCCTCTTCTACTTCTATCTACCGGGCTTCAGTGCGACGGGTTCGCCTGCCCGCGTGTTGTGCCTGTTCGCGCTGGGCATGGCGGTCTTGGCGGGCTATGGCTACGACGCCTTCTGTCAACACAAGGGACGGCTCTGGTACGGTGTGGGGGCTTATGTAGGCTTGGGGCTATTGGCAGTGGTGTTGGCGATGAACCTGCTACCGAGTGGCGTCTCGCGTGAGCCACTCATTCAGGGAATGGGGGTCATGCTCCCTCGGGTTGGGGCACTTCTGGTGATTGCGGGGCTGGTTGCTCTTGCGCTCCATCGCAACCTCCTCTCGGCACCGCTGGGGTTGGGACTGCTGGTGCTGATGACGGTGCTGGAGCCGTTTGCGCAGGGGTATCGCTACCCCCTCTATGCAGGGCGCGAGGCGGTGTTCCCCGAAGTGCCCGTTCTATCCGCGCAGGTATCCACAAGGGATGTCCCTCAGCGAATCGCCGTTCTCAACACGCGTTGGAGCCTCTATGAACCGCCCCCCGCCGTGATGCCGCCGAATACGAGCGTGATGTACCGCTACTACGAGGTCGGGGGCTACGACTCGCTCCTCCCGCGCCATACCAAGCAGGTACTGGACTGGATTAACGGCACCGACAGCGCACCAGTCGAGAATGGGAATATGCAGTTCGTCAAACAGCCCAGTGAGAGGTTGCGCTGGCTGCGTGTGGAACGCATTCTAACCTCCGACGGCTGGCTCTCAGTTGGGGGCGATGCGTCGGGGGTCTACTTGGGGCGTGCCGAGCTTGCCGAGCAGATTAGCCCCGACCAACTCGCCCAAGCGTGGGAGAATGGGGTGGTCTTGCTGGACGCCGAGCAGGGCACGCAGGCGCTCCAGCAATATGGGGCAGGGGTGTCCGTGCCCAACGCTCAGATCGAGTGGCAGGAGTACCGTGCGAATCGTCTGCGCCTGCGTGTGGTGAACCCCAGCAACCAGTCCAGCTGGCTGTTGCTCAGCGACACCTACTATCCCGGATGGCGGGCAGAGGTAGATGGGTCGCCTGTCCCCCTCGTCCGAGCGAACCATGCGTTCCGTGCCGTTCCTATCCCGCCCGGCACTCACGAGGTTCAGATGCGCTATATTCCCACCCATTTCGTGGCGGGGCTGATCGCTTCAGGAACGGCGTTGGGGGTCTTACTCATCACGGCGGTATGGAAAAGGCGAACGATGCCCGCCCAGCGCTGAACCGTGCCGACGCCGTGTTCCAGAACAGCCTTAGAAACGGGTAGACTCCCGACACAATACCAGATAAATAGAAGGAGGAATCTATATGGCAACACGCATAGAGAAGGATGCTTTAGGCGAGCGTAATCTACCCGCCGATGTCTATTGGGGTTTGCAGACCCTGCGCGCCCAAGAGAACTTTCCCATCAGTGGCATTGCCGAACCGAAACTGATGGTGGATGCCTATGTGATGCTCAAAAAGGCGGCGGCTCAGGCGAACACCGAGCTGGGACTCATCCCCGAGGCGATTGGGCGTGCGCTGGTGCAGGCGGCGGACGAAATCTTGGCGGGCAACCTGCGCGACCAGTTCCCCACCGACATCTTCCATCAGGGCGCAGGCACTTCGTTCCATATGAATGTGAATGAGGTACTCGCCAACCGTGCGATTGAGATTCTCGGCGGGCAGAAGGGCGACTACAAGATAGTCAACCCGAATGACCACCCTAACTTTGGGCAGTCCACCAACGACACCTTCCCCACCGCCATGCGTATCGCCACGCGACTGGCTCTGCAGGAACTGTTTCCTGTGTTAGACCAGCTGGCGGAGTCGCTGGCACAGAAGGGGCGCGAGTTCGACCATGTGCTCAAGTCGGGACGCACCCACCTGCAAGATGCCGTGCCCATCCGTCTGGGTCAGGAGTTCTCTGCCTATGCCCACACGGTGCGCAAGTGTCGCAAGCTGCTGGAAGTTGCTGCGTACGAGGTGGAAGAGCTCGGTATCGGCGGGAGCGCGGTCGGCACGGGACTCAACACCCACCCCAAGTATCGGTTCCGCGTGGTGGAACTGCTCTCGGAGTACACAGGGATCCCGTTCCGCCCTGCTATCGATATGCGCGAGGCGATGCAAAGCCAGATGCCGATGCAAGTAGTAGGGTCTGCCCTGCGCACGCTGGCGATTGAAATCACGCGGATAGCCAACGACCTGCGCCTGCTCTCGTCCGGTCCCTTGACTGGTTTCGCCGAGATTGTGCTCCCAGCGGTTCAGCCCGGCAGTAGCATCATGCCCGGCAAGGTGAACCCGAGCATTCCCGAGATGGTGAACCTGGTCTGCTTCCAAGTGTTGGGCTGTGCCACCACGATCGACTATGCGGTTCAGGCGGGTCAGTTGGAGCTGAATGTGATGATGCCGGTGATGGCGTACAATGCGGTGTTCGCTACGCAGATTATGACCAACGCGCTGCGCCAGCTGGACGAGCGGTGTGTGCGGGGTATCGTGGCGAACGAGGAGAAGTGCCGATGGTACGCCGAGACCAGCCCCAGCCTCGCCACCGCGCTCAACGCCTATGTCGGCTACGCCACCGCCGCCGAAGTGGTCAAACAAGCCCTGCGCGAGAACCGCTCGGTCATCGAGGTCGTGCGCGAACGCGGTCTGCTGACCGAAGAGCAAATCCGCGAGGTGTTCGACCCGTTCAAAATGACCGAGCCGGGCATCCCCGGACGCCACGACTGAGTATTGGCACTTGCCGAAGGGGCGCACAGTCGCGTGTGCCCCTTGCCGTTCAGGGTACAATCCCATCGTGCGGTACCAGACAGAGCAGAGTATTGCCCAGACCTATCGGCGGCTGACCTACCTCAGCGCACTCTTAATGCTGATTGGCTGGCTCTGGCACTTGGCGACTCAAGAGGCGAGCAACTGGATGATTGTGCTGGGCATCGGGATTCTGCTGGTGACGCCCCTGCTGGCACTGGTTCATCTGGTGTGGCTGGTTCACGAGCAGGAGCGTCTGGTGGCGCGCTACAGTTTCATCACACTCGCCCTGATTGCTGTGGCGATGGCGGTGGGGCTACTGCTCGGAGGCACACGATGAACCCCAACGCCCTCGCTCAGGACTTAGCCAAGATTGTGGGGGACGACGCTGTCCTGACCGACCCCGTGGCGCTGGCGACCTACGATTGCGATGCCTACACCATCGAGAAGGCACTGCCCACGGTCGTGGTTCTGCCGCAGACCACCGCCCAAGTCTCTGACCTGTGTCGCTATGCCCATCGTCACGCGCTCCCGATTGTGCCCCGAGGCGCGGGTACGGGACTATCGGGTGGCGCGCTGGCAGTGAATGGGGGCATCGTGGTCTGCACCAGCCGAATGAACCGCATACTGTGGGTTGACATCCGCAATCGCCGCCTGCGTGCCCAAGCGGGCGTGGTGAACTATCAGCTGAGTCGGGCTGTTCAGAAGGAAAACCTCCACTTCGCGCCTGACCCCTCCTCGCAAGGCGCGTGTACAATCGGGGGCAATGTCGCTGAGAACTCCGGCGGTCCCCACACCCTCAAGTACGGCGTGACGGTGAACCACATCACCGCGCTCCAGCTGGTTCTGCCCGATGGCGAAGTGCTTGAGGTGGGCGGCGATGAGGACGAACCGTTCGGCTATGACCTTGTGGGGCTTGTCGTGGGCAGTGAGGGCACGCTGGCGTTCGTGACCGAAGCCACTGCACGGCTTACGCCCCTCCCGCAAGCCACTGCGACCCTGCTGGCGGTGTTTGAGAGCCTGCGCGACGCCAGCCAGACGGTCTCCGACATCATCGCCGAGGGCATCATCCCCGCCGCGCTGGAGCTGATGGACGCGTTGACCCTACAGGCGGTCGAGTCGGCGTTCAGCTATGGCTTCCCATTAGACGCTGAGGCGGTACTCCTAATCGAGTTAGATGGTTTGGAGGCGGAACTGCCCAGCGAGACCGAGCGGGTGCTTGCCATTTGCGAGCGCAACCGTGCGCGTGAGGTGCGTCGCGCCAACTCGGCACGCGAACGCGCTCAACTCTGGGCCGCGCGCAAGAAAGCCATCGGGGCACTGGGACGCCTCGCGCCCTCCTGCGTGACCCAAGATGGGGTCATCCCGCGTTCCAAACTGCCCGAGGTGCTAAGCGAGGCATCGGAAATCGCCCGAAAGCACGGCTTGCAACTGGCGAATGTGTTCCACGCGGGCGACGGCAACCTGCATCCCGTCCTGCTGTTTGACGACGCCGACCCCGACCAAGTGGCGCGCGTGGTGTCTGCGGGCGATGCGATTCTGGAGCTGTGCCTACGCTACGGCGGGAGCCTCACAGGCGAGCATGGAATCGGTGTGGAAAAATGCGCCGTGATGCACCAGATGTTCACCACCAACGACCTGGACACCATGAAACGCGTGAAAGCGGTGTTCAACCCCGATGACCGCTTGAATCCCGAAAAGATGTTCCCCGATACCCGCTACTGCTACGAGAGCAAGCGACGGCTCCGACAGGGCGCGGTCGGACTCTAAAAATAGGTACAATTGACCCATCCTGACAAGGAGCCGATTTAGGAGAGAAGTAATGAAGACCTACGCATACGGATACCCCCGACTGGGAGAGAGTCGCGAATTCAAGCGCGCTATAGAAGGCTACTGGCAGGGCAAGGTGTCGCTGGATGAGATGCGCGCCACCCTGAACGAGTTGGAGCAAGCCCGCCACGCTACCTATCAAGCCAGTGTGGATGCCTATCCCATCGGCGAGATGAGCCTCTATGACAATATGCTGGATACTGCGCTGATGCTCGGGCTTTATCCGATAGACCCCAGCCAAGTGGATATCTACTTTGAGCTGGCACGCGGGGCGAACGCCCTCCCGATGAGGAAATGGTTCAACACGAACTACCACTACCTGGTCTCGGACATCCCCGCCAGCCCCAGCTTCAGACTGCACTGGCGTAAACCGCTGGACGCCTTCCAAGCGCACCCACAAGGCTATCCGTATCTGATTGGACCCTACACCTTCCTGCGCCTGAGCCGTGGCGTAGAGGCTGAGCAGATTCCTGCCCTGATGGAACAGTTGGTGCCGGTGTATGCCGATTTGCTCTCAGCGCTCAAGGGTGCAGGGGCAGAGTTCGTACATGTGGACGAGCCTGCCTTTGCGATGGATGTGCCCGAGAGCCATGTGTCCGCTATCCAAAGCGCCTACCGCACGCTCGGCGCGCAGGCTCCCTTGCTGGTGTTCGCTTACTACGATAGCGTAGATTTCCTGCCCGCCCTGTACGACACACCGATTGCCGGAATCGGTTTAGACCTCATCCGAGGCGGACGCAACTACGAGCATCTCAGCCAGCACGGCTTCCCCAGCGACAAAATCCTGATTGCAGGCATCGTCGATGGGCAGAATGTGTGGAAGACCGACTTGATGGGCGCCGCAGAACAGGTACGCAACCTCCAGAACCAGACCGGGGCGGAAATCTGGCTTGCCAACTCCGCCCCTCTCTTCCACCTCCCCGTGACGGTCGCGCCTGAGCAGAAGTTAGACCCTGCGCTGAAGGAGCGTATCGCCTTCGCTAAGGAGCGCCTGCAGGAGCTGCGCCTGCTCAAACAGATTCTCACAGACGGGGCAACCGACGAAGCGCGTGCGTGGAACACCTACCAACACAGCACCGACCACTGGTATTCCCAAGCAGTTCAGGCACGCGTGGCGAACTTGAGCGAGTCGGACTTCCAGCGCGAACTGCCCTACAAAGAGCGCGTGAAACTCCAGCGTGAGCGACTGCCTCTGCCCAAACTGCCTACCACGACCATCGGGAGCTTCCCTCAAACTCCTGAGGTACGCCAGATGCGCCAAGCCTACCGCACCGGCAAAATCTCGGCGGAGGAGTACGAGCGGTTCATCCAAGAGCAAATGCAGAAGCTCATCGCCTTCCAAGAGGAGGTCGGGCTGGATGTGTTGGTTCACGGCGAGTTCGAGCGCACCGACATGGTCGAGTTCTTCGCCGAGAAGATGGAAGGGATTGCCTTCACTCAACAGGGCTGGCTCCTCTCTTACGGCACACGGGTCTATCGTCCCCCCATCATCTACGGCGATGTGTCGCGCCCTGAGCCGATGACCGTCAAAGAGATTGCTTATGCCCAATCGCTCACCCAAAAGCCGATGAAGGGGATGCTGACCGGACCCGTTACCATCATCGCATGGAGCTTCGTGCGCGAGGACATTCCGGTCGAACAGGTCGCCTATCAGATTGGGCTTGCCATCCAAGACGAAGTGCGCGACTTGGAAAACGCGGGTATCAAGGTCATCCAGATTGACGAGGCGGCGTTCCGGGAGCTGGCACCGCTCAAGCGCGCCGGCTGGGACGACTACTTCCGTTGGGCGACCCGCTCGTTCCGCCTGGCGTCCCGCGCCAAGCCCGAGACCCAACTCCACACCCACATGTGCTACTCCGAGTTCACTACCGTCCTGCCCTACATCGACCAGATGGATGCCGATGTGATCACCATCGAGGCGACCCGTTCCAAAGGTGAGGTGATTGGCGCCTTCGAGCATTACAACTACGAACGCCAAATCGGTCCTGGGGTCTACGACATCCACTCGCCTGCCATCCCCAGCGTGGAGTCGATTCAGCAGATTATCGAGCGGGCGGTGCGCGTGTTCCCTGTGGAGCAGTTCTGGGTGAACCCTGACTGCGGGCTAAAGACTCGCAAGTGGGAGGAGGTCGAGCCTGCCCTGCGCCATATGGTTCAAGCTGCCCGAGCGATGCGCGACCAGCTGGCACAGTAGGGGCTGGGGTATTGTATTAGCATGCGACGCTTGCTTGGGCTGTTGGGGCTTCTGCTCGTGTGGGGCGCACTGCTGGCGCAGACCACCGAACGAATTGGTGCCGGCGACAAGGTACGCATTACGGTAGAGGGCGATGCCTCGCTCTCGCGGGTCTACACGATTGACCCACAGGGCAACCTGACGATGCCTCTCATCGGCACGCTCCAAGCCATAGGGCGCACGCCTGCCGAGTTAGCGAGCGAGATTGCCAAACGGCTCCGCGAGGGCAACTTCTTCCGCGACCCGAAAGTCTCGGTGGAGATTGTGGAGCGGGCGAAGGCAATCGTGTCGGTCACGGGTGCCGTGCGTCGGGCGGGCGAACTGGAACTCGGTGCCGGATGGCGATTGGCAGACGCCCTGCGTGTTGCCGAACCGACCAGCGTCGCCGACCTCAGCGCCGTCCGACTGGAACGCCTCGATGGCACGCGCCAGACCATCAACCACCTCCGCTTTATTCAAGAGGGTGATGAGGGGGGCAATCCTCTTCTACAAGCGGGCGACCGAATCTTTGTTCCTCTCAGCCCAGCGGGTCAGAATGTGCTGGTTCTGGGTGCGTTGCGCTCGCCCGGCTCCTATCCCTATAGTGAGGCGCGCACCTTGTTGGAAGCGATTGCCCGCGCCGGTGGTACCTTGCCCGATGCCGACACCTCCCAAATCACGCTCCGCCGTGCCAACCAAGCCGAACCGACCCGAATCAACCTCAACACGCTCACGGGCGACTTGGAGCTTCAGCCGGGCGACCAGATTACTGTGCCCTTCCGTGCTACGCGCCAGTTCATCGTGGTGCGCGGTGGCGTGCGCAACCCGGGCTTGGTCAACTATGTGGAGGGGATGACCCTCACTCAGGCGATTGATGCGGCGGGCGGTCCGGTGGCGGAGGCGCGTCTGGAGCGCGTGGTGATATTGCGTCCGGCGCCTCAGGGCAACCCGCGCCGTATCACAGTGAACCTGCTGGAGGTGGCTCAGGGCACGCGCCCCGATGAACGGGTTCAGCCGGGCGACACGGTGGAAGTGCCCGCCGTTACCCGACGCTCCGCCTCGCCTGAGGAACCTCTGCGCGTGGTGTGGCTGATTTTGAGCATCATCTTCCTCATCACCCGTCGGTAGGGCGAACCCCACCCACCACCCAGAGCAACCTCCTTCGTCACCCTGAGCGCTTTCGTCCCGTCACCCTGAG
>JBDNDR010000269.1:0-3547 GCA_046718995.1 Fimbriimonadales bacterium | reverse complement strand
ACTTCTGAAGGCGAACGGAAGTCTCTTGTGCCATAGATGGGGCTACTCTTCAGGATTGTACCTGGCTTACTGGAAGAATCGGAGCAGTTCCTGGAACGATTTCATCAGCAGGTGGAAACTGCCCCCAACCAGGAACAGCAAGCCAATCCCTATGAGGTTGCCCACCGCAATCAGGTAGCTGTCGTGGTTAATCAGCCCCACACCGATTAGCAAGACTCCCAGTGCAGGGAGCGTATTCAGGAAGGGTAGCGGGGACGAGAGGATAAGCGCCAGGTAGATGACCACCAGTGCGTTCCAGCGCAGGAACACCCCGTTGCGTACCAGCCATCGTCCGCGCGGGAAGGTAATCCGCTCCAACTTGCGCAGGAGCCGAACCCCTTGAGTCTGGAGCGCGTTCACTGTGTTGGGTGCCAACTTTTTCTGGCGCCATCGCTTGGGCACCCACGGTTGTCCTCGCCCCCAAAGCATCTGGAAAGCGACCAGACACATCAACGCGCCCAAGACACCCGAAGTGCCCGGCGGTAGCACGGGAATAAATGCAGGGATTGCCAAAATCACCAGTAAAAAGCCATAGCCTCGATCGCCTGCGCGGTCTAATACCTCGCCAACCGAGACGGTTCCGTCAGCGTCAGTATCCAGCACCCCCGAAAACAGTTCTGAAAGACGCTCTTCTGGTGGTGTCTTCATTGCTGGAATTGTACCTCTGAAACAGGAGCTTCGGGAAACAGCGGGTAGACTGTTTCCCGAAGCTGGAAAGTGTGGGGGTTTCTCGCCCCACGCTAAGTCGTTCATCAGGCTTCACCAGGACGCACAAAGAAACGGATGCCTTCGGTGAGCGGGGCTTTCAGCACCGCCAGCGGATAGGCGCGACGGAATAGTCCTTTGGCTATCTTGAGGGTGTGGCTGGGTTTCGGAGTGCGTGGCGGACGCTGATAATCAAAGTCTATCAGCATCGCGCGGTTGGCTCCCGTCTCTATCATACACATCACATGCCCATCGTAGAGGTGTTCGGGAATGCGTCCCTCTATCGCTTCGATCAGGCGTCGAGCGACTACCTCCGCCTCAAAGTGTGCAGCAGCGCCACTTTTGCTAACAGGGAGGTCGGTTGCGTCGCCCAGAGCGTAAAGGTTCTCATGCCCCTTCACTTGCAGGGTTTGCTTGTCGGTGGGGATCCACCCGCCACGGTCGCCCAGCCCTGATGCGCTCACAACGGAAGCTCCCCGATGGGGTGCAATCATGATGAGGAGGTCATACTTCAGTTCGGTGCCCTCTAAGGAGCTAACGACGCGCTTCTCAGGGTCTACGCTTTCGGCGTTGAAGAAGGTCTCCACGCAGATATTGCGCTCCTTGAAAGCGTTCTCGAACACGGGCGCCACGGTCTCTATCGGGAATAGGCGGTTGATGGGCGTCACGAAGGTCAGCTCGGTTTGCTGGCGCAAATTATTCGCTCGGAGCCAATCGTCCAGCAGGAGCGTGAACTCGTGAGGCGCGGGCGGACACTTGTATGGGAATCCCGAGACACCCACCACGATGCGCCCGCCGCGGAACTGCTTGAGCGCCTCCCCGAGCTGCACGGCGCCCTCCTCTGTGTAGAAGGTATGCGCCCCTTGCGCCAAACCGGGCACCTCCTCAGGGTGGGGATACGAACCCGTACCAATCACCAGGTAGTCGTAGGGCACGGTTTTACCTGAGGTGAGCACCACCCGATGCGCCTCAAGGTCAATACGCTCAGCAGGTTCTACAATCAGCTCTACTGATGGGTGGAGCAGTTGCCGAATCGGATACCGCAACGACTCAGGACGATAGTCCCCGAACGGTACTCTCAGCCAACCGGGCTGATAGACATGGGTTCCCGTCGCATCGATCAGTTGGACTTTGATTTTTTGAGCCTGTTTGGCTAATAGGTTTGCGGTTAGAATCCCGCCGACTCCACCTCCGACGATAACAACATTCGCTTTTGCCATTTGCTTGCCCTCCTTAGCGCGCTTTTTTGACCCAGATTCGTTCGTAATCTTCTGCAGGTTCTACGCCGAGGAATTCGTGTCCCGCTTTTTCACACCACTCGCGTGCGTCGGTTTTAGTACGAGGTTCTTGGGTGAGCAGTTCAATCACTTCGCCGACTTCTGCTTCTTTAACGGCTCGGATAAGTTCTACCAGGGGTCCAGGGCACTGGCTCCCTCTCGCATCAATCGTTCGGTTTGCGGTATACATTTTGCCACCTCCATACAGTTAGAGGCTCACACGAAAGGAAACGATTCCTGCCCTATCGGTGCGTTTCTCCTTCTTTTGCGAGGGTTGCCTTGAACGGCGATGGGGTATACTATGGAACGGAGGAGAACCATAATGCCGATTCTTGGATACATGGGTACGCAGGAGTGGATGATTCTTCTGGTCATCGTGCTGGTGCTTTTCGGAGCGAGCCGCCTGCCTGCACTGGCACGCTCGATTGGTGAAGCTCTGAGCGAGTTCCGCCGCGCCACGCGTACCGAAGAAGAAGCCGAACAAGCCCATAAGTGAAACCTATTGAACGGGCAGGCGCGCCAGCACGACCCACACCACCCCTGCCCGTCACCATCGGCTGGCAGGGCATCAGCCTCCAAGTGCCCGCCGAATGGTACCTCAAAGGCTACACAGGCGACTGGCGCGAGGGCTACCTCCAAATCGGTTCCCCCACAAGCACCGAAATCGATATCAAGTGGGTACGCTCACGCCGAAAGACCGACCTGCACTATGTGCTTCAGCAGTTTCTCAAACGCCTGGAACGCGAGAAACGGAAGGCACGGCACAAGTTCACGGGGTCCATCCAGACCCTCAGCGACCACTTGCTGGAGTTCCGCTGGAGTGCTGACGAACGCGGGCTGGGACAGATACGACGCTGTGAACACTGCCAAACGATAGCACTCATCCAAATCCGTTCCTCTTCTAAGCACGAAGCGCTCTATCAGATTGCACGACCGATTTTCGCAACGCTGAGCGACCACCCCGAAGAGGACGGTTGGGTCACCTGGAGCCTGTACGGTCTGCACACAGCCCTCCCCGCACGGTTCCGTTTGGAGAAGGCGCAGGTGCTGACCGGTCAAACGCGCTTGATATTCCGCTATCGGCGAGAACGCGTGCTGGTGGAACGGGTGGCGCGCGCCGAACAGCTGCTTAAGGGCTACACTTTTGAGGAGTGGGTGAATGGATGGCTCAAATGGGAGGCTTATCCCGGCATACGCGAACCGTTTGAACAGGATGGAGATACAGGCTTGCATCTGAGTAGTCGGCTCGGGGCGAGTGCGCTGATTGCAGAGAGCCTGATGAGCCTGCCCATCCTCCACCTACCTGCCTACCGCGTGCGTATGGTGGCGTGGCTCTGCCCCGAACGCAACGCCGTGTTCCACATCCAGCACCGAAGCCCCCGACGCACCGACCTACTGGAGGAGGTGATGGCACGCACCCTATGCCACTGAAGACACTCTTCCGAAAGCGCCAGCCCCCCCAGATCGACCGCAAGCAGGTTCTAAGGATGTATCCCTTCCGCAATCCGGCTGTGCGCTACGAAGAC
>JBDNDR010000268.1:0-3571 GCA_046718995.1 Fimbriimonadales bacterium | reverse complement strand
ACCCGCATAGGCTTCCGGGAGCGGATGGTAGCGAAGCGACTCTTGGTAAGCTTCTACGGCTTCCGCATAGCGCCCATTTTGGAGAAGCTGGTTGCCGTGCATGCTCAGGGCGGCGGCTAAGTTGCGTTTGAACCCCTCGCGCCATTTAGACAACTTGGGGTTATTGAGCAGTTGGTAGTAGATTTGTGCCGATTCGTAGTAGCGCCCTTTTGCGTAGAGTTCCTCAGCTCGTCTCGCTTGGAGGGTCGCGCGTTCGTCTTCCTGCTGGAGTTGATACTCCTTATAAGCGCGGTGCGCGGCAATGCCCCCCACTGCCAATACGCCTACAATCGCCCCGCCAATCAGCATCACCATCAGAACCTGATTAATCAGTTGTGATAATCGGCGCGAGATGAGTGGGGGCGGAGGTGGGGCAGGCAGAGCAAAGGGCGGAGGCGCACTGGGATTCAGTGGCGGCACAGGAGCCGAAGCCCCGCTGGGAACCGGCGAGGCGGTCGGCTGAGGGGTGCCGCCCACCGGGGACGGATGCGGTAAAGCCCAAGGAGGCGCTGTCGATCCGCTACTGGTCGGCACGCCCCAAGGGTTCATCGGGAACACAGGGTCAGGTGGAGCTTTCAGCTGGTTCAACGCGTGCTGAATCGCCTGCTTCATCTCCGAGGCTGATTGGAACCGCTGGCTGGGTGCTTTGCGCAACGCCTGGCGCACTACAAGCAATATCGCAGGCGGCATGTTGGCGGGCACGACCGGGTCGGTATTCACGATGTTATAGGAGATGGTGATCACCGAGTCGCCCGTGAACGGCTTCATTCCGGAGACCATCTCGTACAGCACGACTCCTACTGCGAACAGGTCGGTGCGCTCGTCCACCTCGCCTCCTTGCACCTGTTCAGGCGCCATATAGCTCGGCGTGCCGAAAATCTGCCCGTCCATCGTGATGTTCGGCTCGTGCTTGATGCGGGCAATCCCGAAGTCGGTAATCTTGACTAGTCCGCCGGGCAGGAGGTGGATGTTCTCAGGCTTGATGTCGCGATGGACAATACCTTTGGCGTGAGCGTGCGCCAGTCCGTCAAGAATCTGCATCGTAATCTGGCACGCCTCTTCGGGTGGGATTGTGCCTTCACGGTCGATGCGTTGGCGTAGGGTCTCCCCTTCCAGATACTCCATCACGATGAAGTAGCGTCCGTTATCCTCTTCCGCCTCAAAAATCGTGACGATGTTGGGATGGGTGAGCGAGCCAGCGGCGCGCGCCTCGCGTTGGAAACGGGCGACGCGGTCTTGGCGCACCGCGTCGGTCGCGCCGGCGGGCATATTGAGCTCCTTGATGGCAACGATACGATTGATACGCGTGTCCCGCGCCTCGTAGACGATGTCATTACTGCGGGCAATCTCCCGAATAATCTGATAGTGCCCCAGAACAATCTGTGCGCTCATGCCCCTGCATTATTATACTGGAATTGACGCCCGCCGTTTCAGAGGGTACGCCCCAGCCAGTGGAACAGATTGTGCAGGAGTATCGGCGCCTGCGGAATGTCCAGCAATCGGAACCAGACATAGCCGACCGTCCCGCCAGCACGATAGCGAATCACACCTGCACCCTCGCCCCACGAACGCCCGTTCGGCTCCTTCAAAGTAGCGAGCGGGATGTACTCATCTCCTGTGCCCAATCCCTCTCGGAGGAGCGGACGCCATCGCAGGTCTCCGCCAGTGGGGAACGGAACGGGTTGCGTGCCCATATCGGGCAAGTGTTGGCGATGGAACTCAAACTGGAGATTCGGCACTGGAGGACGCTCGAATCCCGATACGCCTGCGATGGGGTTGGACGAACTACTCGCAATCGGCAGTCCGAGCCGACGCGCACCGTCCACAATCCGTCGGTTCTCGTCATAGTACAGCGGCAGCGGCTCCGAGGGCAACGCCAGCAGACAACCACCCGCTCGCAGATAGGCTAAAAGCGCACGGTCTACATCGCCCTCGCTACGCACCCGCGTTGGGTACGACTCGCCCCCAGCGTAGACCAAGAGGGGTAATCGCTGGGGCTGGAGTTTCTGAGGGTCTATCAGCTCTTCCATCTCCAACGGCTCTATAGTCAGCCCAACCTGAATGAGCCAGTGGAGCGCCTCCGAGTCGGGGTTCGGGAAGAGGGCGATGGGTCTATTGCGCCAGGTTCGGCGCAGGCTCTGCAGTTGGCGGTTGCCTAAGGCGGTGAGCGGGGTTGCGATTCGGGGGCGTTCGCCCAGCTGGCGAAACCGCTTGGCATATTCGGCGGTCAGCGTGAGATAGCTTTCGCCGTGCTCCACCGAAGGCTCTATCTCACTTCCCTCGTGCCATTCGTTGAAGCTGGTGATGAGTACCCAATCGGGCATCAGTTCCAGCACTGCCTCCCACTGCTGGCGGTAGAGTTCGCCCCCGAACCGCTCCACTTTCAGTCCCGGCTTGCGAATCTTGGTGTCATCGTAGCCCGGAATGACTGTTGCGCAGGTGATTCGCAAGAGGGGGTCTACCTGCTGGAATGCGGACTGGTACAAATTGTTCAACTCCTCGCGCACTTTACCAACGGGCTTAGCATACAGGCGACCAACGGGGTTATAAGTGTGGATGCCGTCGAAGATGCGTCCTGCCGTTCGGCTGAGGCGGTCGGCGATTGCACAGATGCCTGAACGAGTGCGTCGGTTGACCTGCGCCAGCACCCACGCCCACTGGGTCAGGCTGAGCTGTTCCACCGCTCGGGCATAGACGAACACAACGAGCCTGCCCCCAATGGTAAGGCTGGCGGGATGGCGTGTATAGCGCTCCACGAGATAGAGCAGGTCGTTCAATGCCGATTCGGGGTCGCCCGGTTTGGGAACCTGCTCGTAGTAGAAAGCGACTCGCAACCCATGTCGTTCGGCAGCGTTCATCAGGGCAGGTATGGGTTTCTCTTCCACGCTGTCTACGCCCCACCACGAGACGATGAAGCCATCTAAACCTGCCTGTTTCGCCCATCGGCAGTGCTGGTCGATTGCGGCAGGGTCGTTGGAGTCGTAGGCACCCAGCGAGGGATAGTGGGTGGAGGCGGCAATCTGCTTGCGTTCGGTATCCACCGCTTCCCAGTGGAGCCACCGCCCTGAGTGGGTAGGGTTCCCATACCAGGGATAATAGAACGCCAGCACCAACCGTGGTGGGTTGGCATAACTTAGGGTAGCACGCTCTCGGAGCGCACTGAGCAACTGTTTTTGTGAGATAGACACACTAACAGGGTTATACGCAAGAATCGGACTTCCTGCCGAACTGTGAAAACGCACGGTTCAGTAGGTAGAGTCTCATATTATGGAAGAAGAGCGCAAATTAGGCAAGATTCTGGAAGAAGTGCGGGAGCAATTTGATCTGCCAGCCCTCGGTGGCTCTGTAATTGTTCCCAAGCACACCCTGACCGCTGTAGTAGGTCATCGCAAGTGGGGAGACCCGACACGCGCCACCCGAACGGATAAGTTCCATCTGGGATCCTGTACAAAAGCGATGACCGCCACGATGATTGCGATGCAGATTGAGCAAGGTAGGTTGAACTGGGAAACACCTCTCGCTGAAATCTTCC
>JBDNDR010000267.1:0-3596 GCA_046718995.1 Fimbriimonadales bacterium | reverse complement strand
CAGTTCACGCGCTACTCGGATTGCCAGCGCCAGTTCGCGAGGGTCTATAAAGGTTTCTAAGATTAAGCCATCCACATCGGCGTTCAGGAGGGCGTTCATCTGCTCACGGAACGACTGTTCTGCCTCATCGAGTCGTGTTTCGCCCATCGGCTCCAGCGGCTTGCCCACCGGACCGACCGCTCCGAACACCAGTGCGTCTGCTCCCACTGCCTCGCGCGCCAGACGAACCGCCTCACGGTTGATGCGCTCTACCAGTTCTTCGGGCGTGCCGAACCGCTCCAGCAGGCTATAGGCAGGGGGCATCTCGCTCCCGCGCTCTGGCAAGTTGAACAGGCGGATACGGCTGGCGGTGTAGGTGTTGGTCTCTATCAAGCGTGCGCCCGCATCGTAGTACTCACGGTGGAGGGCACGCACGATTTCGGGATGGGTGAGGTTGGCTAACTCGTAGGGCGTCGCGACACCCCTGAGTGCCAGCATCGTGCCGATGGCACCATCTGCCACCAACACGCCTTGCTCCAAGCGTTCACGAAACTGCTGGCGTGTCAGCATAGAAAAATTGTACCTCGCTGAGCCTAAGTTCGCCTAACGCACCATGCGGTCGCGTAGCGCTATCAGCTTCTTAGCAAAGCGTGGGATAGCAACTTGGGGCGGTTCGGTGTACTCATACTCTATCGCCAGATGCCCGCGATAGCCCGCCGATTTCAAGATGGCAAGAATCCGCTCGTAGTCCAGTTCAAAGAACTCGTCGTTGGCGTTGCGCGAGTGGGTTTTGGCGTGAACGCTCACCGTGTAGGGCGCAAGCTGTTCCACCACGCGATAATGGTTCTCACGGAAGTTGGCAGGGTCTAACAGCACGCCGAAATAGTCGCTCTTGAAATGGCGAATGAGACGCAGGGTGCCCTCGGCGGTGGCGGTCAGACCCCAGTGGGTTTCCAGCCCCAGCACCACGCCCTGCGACTCTGCATAGGGAACCACCTGAGCGAAGCAGTCCACCACCCACTGATAGACCTGCTCTTCGGGGTAGCCCTCTGGGAGTCGGTCGGCGAACACTCTCAACATCGGGGCACCGAGCGCGACGGCGATATCGATCCACTGCTTGGTCTTCTCTATCTCGGCACGACGCTGGTCGGGGTCGGGTAGCGCGAACAGATTGCGCATCGCTGTGCCCGCAACCGCCAGTCCATACCGATAGCAGGTGCGTTTGATGGCGTTCAAAGTGGCGCGCTGGGTATCGGGGAAATAGTAGCCCGTGAGCTCCACGCCGTCCAGACCGAGCTCGGCGCATGTTCTAATGAAATCCGTGAGGCTCATCTCTTTCCGAGTGAGAGCCTCACGGTACGAATAGGCACAGCAGCTGATTCGCATGGATAAAGTTTACTCGCCCGTCGCGCCGAAATTGAACAAGACAATCAGCAGGTCGGCATCGTCCACGACGCCATCGGCGTTCACATCGACCGGCGCGGTAGTGTTATTCCCAAAGTTGAAGAGGATTTCCAGCAGGTCGGCATCGTCTATCACATTGTCACCGTTCACATCGCCGGGAATGAGGTCTAAGTTGAGCGTGACGGTTCCGAGCAGGCGGCGCTCATCAAACGCACGAGCCAGCGAACGGTCAGCACGGATGCGAAGGCGCCACAGACCGGGCGTCACGCTGACCGAGTAGGTAGAACTGGGTGTCAGGTTGGTCGTGTGGGTGTGCGCAACCGCCCCCGTGATAGGGTCAATCAACTGCACGATGAGCTGAACCGAAGAGGGGTTGCCGGGGAAGCCAGCGACCGTGCCCTGAAGAGTCGTGGGGGCGTTGGGAGTGGAGAGGTAGACTTCCCACTCGGTGCCTGCGCTGTTGCGCACTGCCCAAAGCACCTGCTCGGAGCTGTTGGAAGCGAGGTAGAGGCTCTCGCGGGCGGCGCCCACCGCCTCCTGAGTGAGGTTTGTGCTTTGATTAGCGCTCCATCGGTAGTGGAACAGGTTGTAGACATTGCTGGTCGTGGCGTGCTTCCCTGTCCAGAAAGCGTTGCCCGAACTGTAGATGGCGTGCCCCTGCCCTTCGCGCGCACCCGAAGTGAAACGGTTCGTGCAGAGATTACGGGTGGCTGTCGGCGTGGAGACGAACACATCATAGTTATAGCCAGTGCTCGAGCCAGTGCCTTCCCACAGGATGGCAGCGTTGCTAATGGCTATGGGGAGGCTGTCGCGTCCTGTCCCCAGTTCAGAACTACTCAGGTTCTGTGTGCCGCCTCCGATGGTGGTGGCGTAGGTATCGTAGAACGAGGGTGAGGCCCCGGTGCGCCCTTGCCAGAGCACATTGTTGCCGCTCACGCCGAACGCAATCCCATCGCGCGCGTTGTTGATGTTGCCACTACCAATCACCGAGAGGCTCACATTCGTACTGTTGAAGAACACATCGTTGAACCCGCCATTGCTGGAGCCACTGCCGTACCAGACGGCGTCGTTGGTGGCGTTGAGCGCCATGGCGATGGCAAATCGGCTGGTACCCAGCACCGACTGCGAGAGGTTCGTGGTGGCGTTCGTGTTTAGGTTGGTGCGGAACACATCGCGGTTGCCCGTGTTGACCGTGCCGGTACCGTCCCACAGAAGGAAGTTGTTGGCGTTGATTGCCATCGGGACGGCGTCACGCCCGCTGGCGCCCAGCACCGAGCTGGTCAGGTTCGTGCTCCCACGAAAGATATCCAACTGATTGCTGTTGTTGAGACCGCTCCCGTACCAGATGGGCTGACCGTCGGGTGTGAATCGAAACGCAATCACGAAGCGTCCCGAGCCGAGCACGCTGGCACTGATGTTGGTGGCATTCACGAACACATCGAACACACCCCCCGTCGCCGTGCCTGAGCCTTCCCAGAGTAAGCCCGCTGTGGGATGGAAATCGACGGGATAGGCAAGCCGTGTGCTACCCAAAAGGCTGGCGGTCAGATTGTTGGCGGTGCTCAAGCGGAAAATATCTAAATTGTTGGGTGAGCTTGTGAGCGCGCCTGACCAATAAGGGAACCCCTCCGGCGTGAGAAGCCCCGTGCCCAGATTACTAAATCCGCTCGCTAACTTTTGGTGGATGAATGCCTGCCCATGCCCAAGCACAAACAACAGTGCAGTTAGTCCAATCACTCCGCTAATCTTCTTCATTGTCCACTCCTTCGTCGGTGTTTGGCTCCTTTCGGTAGACCAACCGATATTATAGCACACTTTCGGCTTGGAGTGGCAGGTCAGATCTTCTGCGCTACAGGCAGAGCAAGGGGCTTGACCTGATTTCCAGCTCCTCTCTGCTTGCAAAGGGGGTCAGGGGGTGAGTTCAAACAAGCATCAAACTTGAACGGTTGATTGCGCGCGCCGAATCAGCCCTAACGCCAGCACCCACAACAGCACGGCGACCCCTACGCCCAGCGTACCAGCCGAATCGCTCATCGCACCCGCTGAAGCCGGTCCAAGCGTGTAGCCCAGCGAGTAGAACGCGTGAAGCACCGCCAACGCCGTACCTCTCAGATGGCTCGGCGCGCCTTCATACGCCACCAGATGAACCGCAGGGAAAGTCAGTCCGAACCCGAACCCATAGAACATCACACTCAGCCAGGTGCCCGAAGGGA
>JBDNDR010000266.1:0-3606 GCA_046718995.1 Fimbriimonadales bacterium | reverse complement strand
TGATTGAAGCCCTCAAGAACGGGCAAAGCTAACCGACTCGTCAGGGGGAGCCTCAAGAGGCTTCCCCTGATGATTTTGAGTAGGTATACTGCGCTTGGAGGACTGTTGGGGTGAGCCGCACATCCGAAAAAGGCGCATGGAGTCTGGAAGAGTGGTTTGAGGCGGAGATGGAGCCTCGCTGTGAATACGAGCACGGGAGAATAATCCCTATGGCTTCCCCTACGCATAGGCACAACGACATTATGGCAATGCTTTATGCCCACCTGCGCCAGTATGCCCGGCAGATGCAGGCTGGCACTGTAGCGATGGAGGTGGATGTGGCGCTTCCTACGGGGGTGGGTTTCATTCCCGATTTAAGCTTTATCCGAAGGGAGCGCGAGAGGGAGGTGCTTACCCCAACAGGCAAGATTCGGGGCGTGCCCGATTTAGTCGTGGAGGTATTGTCCCCTTCCTCACGCACTCGTGATAGTGTACATAAGCTACGCGCATATCACGAGGCAGGAGTGCCTTGGTATTGGCTGGTTGACAGCGAGAGTCTAACCCTGCACGAGTTTCAACACACGCCTGAGGGGTATCTCCTTCGCACTACGGCAGAGGGCGGTGAGATATTCCAGTCCAAAGCGCTGGACGGGTTCACTCTCGACCTCAAAGCGCTGATTGACGAGGGATAGGAAAAGTCGGTCGCTCTGAGACAGGATGCTAAGAAGTATTTTCTACCTCTGGTACTGAAGCATCTACATAACCCGTGTAATGTGAACCCCTGAAGCACTGGCAGAATAGGTGTAAATTCGAGGGGGGTCAACTTGTACGCTGAGGGGTGCACTGTAGGGAATCTTGAAGCTGAATCCGCTCGGTATGGTCAGTTTTCGGGAGGCGTGATGCCCTATCGCTACAGGGGTGATAAGGAAGGGGTCCGCCACCTGTGTCTGGATGTTTGCTGTGACTAACTGAGCAATCCAGTATGCATATCGTTGCAGTTGTCCGAAAGTGTCCTTGTCAACCAGATTGCGCTTGAGTTCGATGA
Organism: Fimbriimonadales bacterium; assembly: GCA_046718995.1. GTDB lineage: Bacteria > Armatimonadota > Fimbriimonadia > Fimbriimonadales > GBS-DC > CAKZQI01. The sequence goes on along the minus strand of JBDNDR010000266.1, from coordinate 2,582 downwards.
TGAGGGCACGACAACGCTCTAAGTTTTCATTTCGGTAAAGTAGGATGATGTCGGACTTTTCACCGCCTATCCCGAAAAGAATCTGGTTTCCGAACCACTCTAAGGTTTCACTCTGACAGACTTGTAGGGTTCCGAGAATGTTGGGATCTCCCCTCGCTATTTTATCCATCAACCAAGCCTCGAGAATAGTCTCATATTTTAAGATTCCACTTGCATCATAGAGTGGGCTTTTTTGAATTGAACCCTTGAAGTAGTAAGTTCCGTTCTGAAAGTCCATATACTTGTCGAAAATAGGTGCATGGTTCTGTGGAACATGCGGGTTCTGCGACTTATAAGGTACAATAGAGGTATGCGAAGGTGCATGGGAACTTTGCATTATGCCCAAAAGTCGCTCTATCTTTTCTGTTTCTTCAGGAAGAATAGGGCTAATGCTTCTTTCCCGTCCTGCCCCATACAGCTTGCGAAAGATGAGAGTGTTTAGCCGACCCCTATCTGTTATATCGATGTAAGCCGTGTTATCGTCCAAGTAATGTTGAAAAATTTGTTGATCCTCTATTAGTATCCGAACTGGTAGTATGTGACCGTCCAGCGCCTGCGCACATTCGGTGTCGCTGCACACAACTCTACCTTTGTCCACATTTGAGCTAAATTGCTTGCAATTAGGGCAACTGCCCAGAATACAACTACTGTAGCTCTCGATAGTAGTTTGAATGTCTTCGTAGGCAAAGAAACGCCTAGCTTCGAAGTGTCTCGGTCTCCAAACACCCAAAAAACCCCTATCTTGGGGCGGTTCGTCAACGCGACGCTGATAGAAAAATACCTTTGTGTCCTGCGTTATATTACATAGGTCAGATAACAGACTATAAAAGCCTCGAGTGAGATACACTTGACCAGCGTTTACCTCGACAGGGTACCTAACTGCAGCAACTTGAGCTCCGATGTGCACGGGGAGCGAGAACTTGTCGACCACAAGTACGACAGCGTTATTTACCATTCATTCGTTCCAACTTCTGAATGAGTCGCTGGCGGTAGCGAACGGCACGGTTCTTGACGAGCGGTCGTTGAGCAAGAGGCTTATGGAACACTAAGATATAGGAATGGACATTCATCGCTTGAAATGGGCGCGCCCCGAAAGGACGAAATCCACCCGAACGGTAGTATCGCCATACATATAAGTCAAACAGCTCGAAACCGACCTCCTGCATTATCTGAATGACATCGGAATGGAGAGGAAGAATCACACGACTACGACCGATTCGATAATCTGCGACGAAGATAGCCGCATAGCGATTGGGTTTCAAGACGCGTTTCATTTCCTCAAAAGCGTTTAGCAGCTCCGACAAAAACGACTCGTAGTCCTCAATCGTGCTGAGGTCGTCAGGCAGTGACGAGTATCGTATCATGTCGGCATACGGGATGTCGGTTACGATGGCGTCCACTGCCTCGGATTTTAGGGGAAGTTTCCGAGCGTCGCCACGAATGAGAATCTGTTGGTCAAGTGCGGTGGGTCTGTCGAACAGAGATCCTACCTGAAGTGCCTGGAGTTTCTGATGAGCAATCGCCAAAGCTTGGGGGTTGATATCGATGTTCACAGAGTTTCGTTGCTGAAGGGCACACTCCACAGCAACCGTACCCCCACCACAGAACGGGTCTAAGACCGTCTCGTTGGGAGCACTGAGACGCTCCACAAAGGCTCCCATTACTTGAGGGAGAATTTTGGTGGGATAATCAGCGATGTTATGGGGAAAGGGAACTTGCGCGGCTCGCCCCAAATCGATCACTGACTTGTACCCGACCCGTGTCTCCTGCGATTCCTCATTCATACACTGATATTACGGTCAAACTTCCAATCTTCCTGCAAGGATTGCGTGGTTGGCTAGCAGAAGGGGAGCCTCAAGAGGCTTCCCCTGATGATTTTTGGTCAGAAAAACTCTCGGATGATGCGGGCGCAGGCTTGGTCAGTTCCCGATTGCGCTTCAGTACCCCCTTGGTTCGTAGCGACCATCACCGCGCTATTTTTACGCGGGGCGACCCAGACTACGGCATAACTGAGCGTGTTGCTTCCTGCGTGGGTCAGGGCTTTGCCGCCTGCCCAGTCGCGTTCAACGACTAACCAACCCATCCCGAATACTTGGTTTCCGATGGGGGTGTGCATCCGCTCCAGAGTGGCAGGCTTCACCAGTCGTCGCCTCTGCTGGGCACTGGGTAAGTGAGCCTGGATGAATTTCGCCCAGTCTATCAGGCTACAGTGGACGCGCCCTGCAGGACCGAGTACAGGTGCGTTATCCGCCAGCGGGGACGCGCCCAGAGCCACTTTGTTATTGCCCTCTTTCCTATGTTGCCAGGGCTGATCGACCTTGTCGGGACTTGCCATCGGTCCGAAGCCTGCTGAGGTCATGCCCAGCGGTTGGAAAAGCATCCGTCGTGCCAGTTGCTCCCATTCTTCTTGGTACAGCTGTTCCAGAACTGCCCCCAGCACGACATACCCTGCGTTGGAATATTGTGCTCGTGTGCCCGGTTTGAAGTCGGGCGATTGGCTGAGCACTGTCTGCAGATATCGGCGTCGGTGCTCGCGAGGGGTT
>JBDNDR010000265.1:0-3607 GCA_046718995.1 Fimbriimonadales bacterium | reverse complement strand
AAGGGGCCCTCGTCGAGCCTTGGGCGTGTGTGGTCGCCAGCTATCAGATTGCGCCGCGCCTAACGCCTAAGCCGAACGGGAACTGGCTTGTCGTGGTGCCCAGCGCCCCCTATATCCGTTATACTTGCAAAGCGCTGGAGACGCTGGAGCCGTCGGCGGATGGGGGTGGAGTGTGCCTCATCCTTTTTGAAAGCCCGGAGCATGCCCTAGTAAATGAGTTCAAGGCACACGCACAACGGCTGGGCATGACGGTACACACGCTCGCCTGTTCCAGCGATGCCATCGCACGCTACGAAACCGCTGAAGCACTCTTGGCACAGGCGGGGGTCAACACACTGGACGATATCTTGCTTTACGGCGCGCCGAACCCGGCGCTCTTGGAGTGGGCGGTAGACCGTCTTGCCTATGGTGGGCATCTCAGCTTCACCTGCCATCGTCCGATGGAGCCGGTGCCTCTCGATGTCGGGCGTTTGCACTACGACCGTCTGATGGTGATGGGCACCTCCAGCTGGAACCTCACCGATGCCTGCCACGCCACGCGCTCCACCGAAATCCGTGAGGGCGACCGCCTGCTGCTGTTTGGGGCAGGGGGACCGATGGGGCAGATGCAGCTCCACTACGCTCTCAGCCGACCGCATCCCCCCGCCCAAGTGGTGGTGGTCGACCGCCACCCCGAACGGCTGGAGCCACTGCGCCGAATCGGCACACCACTGGCGCAGGCGCGTGGCATCGACCTCCAGTTCTATTGCAACGCTGATCTCGCGCCAGAAGTTCAAAACGCCCAGCTACGCCAGCTCTGCCCGCACGGCTTTGACCAGATTATGCTTCTGGCTTCCTCGCCTGATGCCGTCGCCCAGACCTATCCGTTGCTCACCGATGGGGGGATTTTGAACCTGTTTGCGGGTATCCCGAAGGGTGTCAAAGTGCCTTTAGACCTCACCCCCACCGCCAGTCGGCATATGCGTGTGGTGGGCAGTAGCGGTTCCACTTTGGACGATATGGTGCGTTGTGTGGCGATGACCGCGTCGGGTGAACTGCCAACGCGCCGTGTGGTCGGTGCAGTCGTGGGGTTGAACCATCTGCCCGAAGCTTTCCGCGCTGTAGCCGAGCATCGCTATTTGGGGAAGGTGGTCGTCTATCCGCACCTACCCACCATGCCTTTGATGGGTTTAGAAGAGCTGGAGCACCTTGTCCCTGCAATTGCCAGCCAACTGGAAGAGGGACGCTACTGGACGCGCGAAGCGGAAGCTGAACTGTTTGAGCAGTTCTATACCTCCCAGCTCTAACGACTAAGCCTCCCCCTCAAGAATCGGGCAGTGCTACGCTTTTGGGCGAAATGTGAGCTCCTCGATTTGCCAGTGATTCTCCTGAGCGCGCAGGCGCAACCTGATTTCTGCCTGCCCCCGTGAACCCTGCACGCGATACACAAGATGAGCGACAATATCGCCCGCCTCTTTCCAAATCCCTAAGGAAAAAATCCCCCAGCGACTCACCACGCCGATAGTCTCTTCCAGCTGACGCCATTCCTGCTCCAGAATCACAAGAGAGTAGCAGCTTCGAGCGGTAGGCGACAGATAGGAATGCGCCTGTTCAAAGCGGTGGTGCAGAAGATGTTCGAAGAATGGGTCGCTCACCTTCGAGGCGAAAAGCCTGTCCCGCGCCTCAACAAGTCGCCTGATGGCTATTATGAAGAGAACACTCGTTAGGACATCGATGACGGCAAACACCGCTCCTAATGTAGCAAGCATAGTGTAGAGCTCGCTATTTCTCTGCGGGGAGTGCGAGAAGGTGAATGTCAATAAAGCAAATGCGATATAGATAAGTGTGGGGGCTGCAATGACTGCGGAGGGAATGTGCGGTCTTGAGTAAGGCTTTCCCTCCTTCAGGCACCTAATTTCACGCCTCAAATGAACTATTTCGAGCGTGAAAACATAGATATTAAAAATACTGATGTACAAAGCGAGCAGGAACGGGGCACAGAGCAGTGCCAATCCGCCCCAGTATCTAAGGGTGTCCACTGTTGTCATCCGATGGCTCCTGACTCGGTATGGTTGAATCGATACCCCAATTCCTGTTCTATGCTTCGTTGAGGGAGCGTGGCGATGTACCAGAGTATCTGCCCACCCGAATCATCGTTTCCATCCCTCATAGGTAAGCTATGAACGAGATGTTGATTGAGAGTTTGATGCTAACAGATCGTCGTTGCCATCCCTCATAGGTAGGCTATGAACAATTTCTTGGATTTCGCCGGGGCGTTTTGCCACTGCCCAGCGCCACTGACCGAACCCCCCATGCGCATTCACCGCTTGAATCCACTCATCCAGATAGCGCCATTTCACCTGATCCTGCTCCGTTTCCTGCCCCTTCACCTCCAGTACCAACATCGTGCCGTTCTTGAGACGCACCAGAAAATCGGGGCGATATTTTCTCACTTCGCCGTTGTATAGATAAAGTATCTCGAAGCCCAGATGGTCATTTTTCACCCAAGCGTCCACCGCGTCGCTGTTATCCAGCACATAGGCGTCGGAGGCTTCCCAAGTGCTATCATAGACACAGACATTGATGTGCGACTTTTTCGTGGGTTCACACGGTTTGCCCGTGTACCATGTGCGCATATCGCCTGTGGAGCGGATAGGATGGTCGCGGTCGAAGACCAGTGTCAGGCGTTCGGTGTTCTCCTGTCGGATTGCTTCCCAAACATGCTGTACCACGCGCGACATATTGAGCGTGATTATTAATCGGCGGCGCAGTTCATCTTGATTGAAAAAGGACGGGAAGATAATGATGCGATCGGAGCGGATAAACTGCTCAACGATGTGCACCAGCTGCGCCAATAGCACCTCGCGGTTACCCCGCCAGGAGTGTTTCATCTGGTCAAACACATCCCGCGCGGTCTCGAAGATGATGCGCTGAGTGCGAAAATCGCGGGCTAACTCATCCAGCTTGATGCGCTCAATCTTTGTCACATCAGGTTTGCCCTCGATAATAGGCGCCAGCTCCGCCACCCGTACTGTTTGGGCGGCGTCCAGTTCCAGCCGACGCACCTTTGACCAGTCAAGCGTCAGTTTAGTCTGAAACACACGCTCAATCCGTACCACATTGGGCCAGCGGATTTCGTACTGCGCTTTGTTTGGATCCGGTGCGACTGGTATCTTGGGGGTCGGAGGAGGGGGCGGGGTATCTTCGCCTCCCTCGTGGGGCAGGAATGTAAAGGGCACACCAAAGATATTGACATATTCGGGTTCAAGTAAACCCGTCTCTGGGTTAATCTCGTAAGCTGTGCGTCGGAGACCGCGTCCCACGACCTGCTCACAGAGCAACTGACTGGTAAAGGCGCGTAGCCCCATGATGTGGGTGACGGTCTTGGCATCCCATCCCTCACTCAACATCCCGACGGAGATGACATTTTGAATCTTTTCGCCGGGCTGACCGACTTTGCCCACCGTGTCCACCATCTGACGCAATAGTTCAGCCTGTTCAGCCTTTTTCAAACGGTGTTGGATGGGCGTGTCTTTCTCTTCCCCATCATCTTCTTCTCTTGCCTCAGCATCCGCCAACACCTTAGAGTCGATGTGCAGGATACGGTCTGGCTCGCACAATTCGTCAA
>JBDNDR010000264.1:0-3608 GCA_046718995.1 Fimbriimonadales bacterium | reverse complement strand
GATTGCCCACACCAGCGCACGCCCGTTATTCACTGCCAGCTGGGCGACACGCCGGTCGTTGTGGGTCAGTCCTTCTGTGGCATCCACCACCACGATGGCGACATCGGCACGCGCCATCGCCCGTTCCGCCCGCATCTGCGCGTAATACTCCAACGAGCGCTGAACCTTACCCGGACGCTTGAGACCTGCCGTGTCAATCAACACCACAGGCTGGTCTTTCCAGGTGAAGGGGGTATCCAGCGTGTCGCGCGTGGTGCCTGCAATCTCGCTCACAATCGCACGCGGCTCGCCCAAAATAGCATTCAACAAGGACGACTTACCCACATTCGGGCGTCCCACGATGGCGAGCCGAATCGGCGTTTCGTCTTCCTCCTCCTCGGGTGTGGCAGTTGCAGACAACCGTTCAAACGCCATCTCCAAAATTTCGGCGACATTATGCCCGTGGATGGCGGAGACGGGGATTGGCTCACCCAAGCCCAGCCGAAAGAATTCCGCGCGCTGTTGCTCCCACAGGGCGGGGTTGTCCGCTTTGTTGACCAGCAGAATCACGGGCTTACCTCCACGCCGAAGCAGGTCAGCGACCTCCTCATCGGCAGGGGTCAGCCCATCGCGCGAGTCGACCAGAAAGAACACGCAGTCCGCCTCATGAATCGCCACCTGAGCTTGCACGCGCACCTGCTCTATCAGGGGGTCCTCTTCACTGAACAGAATCCCGCCTGTATCCACCACCACGAACGGCTGTCCCAGCCACTCGCCCTCGCCGTAGAGCCGATCGCGCGTGACGCCGGGCATATCTTCCACAATAGCGACCCGCTGTCCCACAAGCCGATTGAACAGCGTGGATTTACCGACATTGGGGCGCCCGACGATGGCGAACACGGGTTTGCGTGTCATAACGACGCAATTCTACCCGAAAAAAGAGGCGCCACACGGGGCGAGAACCGCGTGGCGCATCAGTTACCCTCGCGCAGGCATAGGGGAGAGGACCGAGAAAACATCCTCTGATGATGACGCCTCTAATTTTCCTGACGCGATGTTAAGCCGATGTTATAGAATGTTAAATCCCTGTAAAATTTGGGGGTATCCTGCTCGCTTGAATCAAAAGGGGCGCACAGCAGGTGCGCCCCTCGGACTCGGCGATACGCGCTGTGTCCCTACTCAGGTGCGTACCACTTCCACACGCGCGTAGAGCCACTGGGGAACACGGCGACCATCGTGTGAACCCCACGGCTGTCGGTGTGGCGCTGCTCGATGAGATAGTTATCCACAAAGAGCCGTACTCGGTCATCCAGCGAGTCGTCTGAGCGTCCCCAGATGAGGTTCTGGTTCGCCAGTGTCGTCGATTCGGCTGGCGGCACGCCGAGGAAGAGGAACGCTCCGCGGTCGCGGTTCGCATAGTAGTAGCTGGAACGCCCTCGCGTACGCGCAGGGTCATCAAACGAGCCGTTATTGCCATAGGGGTTCGGGCAGGTGCCCCGCTTCCAACAATCGGGCGCATTCGGGCAGTAGATGACCCCATCATTTTTAATGTAGGGCGAAAGCACAGGGCGGTCTCCCTGAGGAGTGGGCAGGGTGTACGGCAGTGCAGAACCCGCCATCACACAGCCAATCCCCTGACTGCTGAGGTTGTACGGACCTTCCCAAGTGAAAATCCGCTGGCTGATGTTCCATCGGCTACAGTCGTCTATCGGGCGGGTGAGGTCTACATCGATACCGTATGGATAGAAGTTATCGTAGTCTGTTCGGTAAGTAGACAAGGCGAGCCAGTTCTGGCGAATGTTGCTGATACAGGCTGTTTGGCGCGCTTTGTTGCGAGCCTGCGCGAACACAGGGAACAGAATCGCCGCCAAGATGGCGATAATCGCAATCACGACCAGCAATTCAATCAGAGTAAATCCGCTCCTTCGCATAACGCTTCACCTCGTTGTCAGCTGTTGAAGGTGGGGGTACCTTCAACAACGCACTGAGTGCTTAACCCAATTATAGCACGGTTTAAGGCTAAATGGTTTAAGGGTAAACAACCCTTGAGCACCATCCGAAAATTAGGCGTGGTATGGACGCGATTGTGGTGGACGGTTTGGTGGTAGAGTATCGCCGGTGGCTCAAGCCCCCGTTCCGTGCGGTGGATGGGCTGAGCTTTCGGGTACGCGAAGGTGAAATTGTCGGCTTTCTGGGTCTCAACGGTGCCGGGAAGACCAGCACCATCAAGACGCTGATGGGGTTCCAGCTCCCCTCCGCTGGGGCTGTACAGGTCTTCGGGCAGTCGGCGACCGATGCCCGCACGCGCCAGTGGGTTGGTTTCCTCCCCGAAACCGCCCTCTATTCGCCCTACCTAACTCCCTACGAGACCCTCCGCCTCTACGGCGAACTGCACGGGCTGAGAGGGCGACCGCTCCACGCCCAAATCCAGGCTCTGCTGGAAGCGGTGAAACTCCAACACAAAGCCCACACGCTCAACCGCAACCTATCCAAAGGCATGCTCCAGCGGGTGGGCATCGCTCAGGCACTGCTCGGCGACCCGAAACTGCTCATCTTAGACGAGGTCTCGTCTGGCTTAGACCCGGTGGGCAGGCGCGAACTGCGCGACCTGCTCAAAGCCCAACGCGAGCGCGGCACGACCATCTTCTTCTCCTCACACGAGCTGGCAGAGGTCGCCACTATCTGCGACCGTATCCTGATTATCCATCAGGGGCGACTGATTGCCGAACATACTCTGGCAGAGCTGGAGGGGCGTGTCCACTCGCTGGAAGACTACTTTATTCAGACGGTTCAGTTGGGGCGCGACGCCCTTTCTGAGGAGGTGAAAGCCGCATGAGTGGGCGCACTTGGCAGATTACACGCGCCTTAGCCACCGCAGGCGCCTTAGAGACGCTCCGACGCAAAGACCTCTATGTGGTGCTGATTTTGGCAGTGCTGATGGTGCTGGGCGCTTCGGCGTTCCAGTTCTTCGGCGTGAAGGGCTTGGAGGTGTTCGTCAAAGATGTCGCCTTCACCGCCGTAGGCGTGCTGACTACCGTGCTGACCGTGTTGATTGCGGGACGCCAAATCCCCGAAGAGATGCAAAGACGCACCATCTACCCACTTCTGGCACGCCCCATCACGCGCGGGCAGTTGCTGATGGGCAAGTGGTTCACCGCTTGGCTCACGGCAGGGTTCTGCTTCATGATGCTGGCGCTCCTGACGCTGGGGCTGTTGCGCACGCTGGGCATCTGTCTTCAGCCGATTTTTATCCAGTATGTGCTTCTCAAACTGCTGGGCATCGGATGGCTCTGTGCGATGGTCGTTGCGCTATCGGTCTACCTCACGCCCAGTGCGAACCTGACCTTGTGTCTCATCTTGGCGTTCGGGTCGGGCATCTTCCACCGCCTGCTCCTGATGGCGCACTGGGAGTCAGGACTGGAGGCGTTTTGGCTCAACATCCTGTACGGTCTGCTCCCCCACTACGACTTCTTCGATATGAGCAAAAAGGTGGTGTACGACTGGGCGATGGTGCCGTGGTGGGTCATCGGGGCGATGGCGGGCTATGCGGTGCTCAGCGGTGGACTGTGGCTCCTGATTGGCTGGCTCAAGTTCCGTAAGCAGGTGATAGGATGAAGGGGCTGGGCTTT
>JBDNDR010000263.1:0-3617 GCA_046718995.1 Fimbriimonadales bacterium | reverse complement strand
AAATCAGCGTGCGTTCCATTTTTCTCTATGTACCTCCTGAATGGCGAAAATTATACCTATGGGCTGTCAGGGCTGACGAACGCTTTGTCAGGGCTGACGAACGCTTTGTCAGGGCTGACCAACACTTTGTCAGGGCTGACGAACTCTTTGTCAGGGCTGACGAAGAGTTTTGCAGGGCTGACGAAGAGTTTTGCAGGGCTGACAAACTGTTTTGCAGGGCTGACGAACACTTTTGCAGGGCTGACGAAGAGTTTTGCAGGGCTGACGAAGAGTTTTGCAGGGCTGACGAACTCTTTGTCAGGGCTGACAAACACTTTGTCAGGGTTCGCTCGGCTTAGCGTCCGCCACGAATCTCCCGAATAGCGCGCAGATGCTCTTCGTAGGTGCGCGAGAAGCGGTGGTAGCCATCGGGCTGAGCCACATAGAACAGATAGTCGGTCTCGGCAGGCTCCAGTGTGGCGCGGATACTTGCCATACCGGGGTTCGCAATCGGTCCGGGCGGAAGTCCCCGATGGAGATAGGTGTTGTAGGGTGAAGGGTGGCGCAGGTCGCGGTACAGCACACGGTCTTTCCAGACGCCCATCCCGTACAGCACGGTGGCGTCGATTTGGAGGGGCATGCCCCGTTCGAGGCGGTTGTAGATGACCGACGCCACTTTGGGACGCTCGTCGTCGTGCAGGACTTCCTTTTCGACCATCGAGGCGATGGTCAACAGTTCGTGGAGGCTCAGCCCGCGCGCTGTCATCTGCGCCTTGTGCTTGAGATAGACCTCGCGATAGGTGGTCTGGAGCATCTGGCGGATGGCTTGCTCGGCGCCGGTGCCGGGAGGCATGCGGTAGGTGCTGGGGAACAGATAGCCCTCCAGCAGTAGGTTCTCTGGCAGGGGAAGCCCGATGTCGGCGAACCGTTGGGGCTGATTGCACAGTTGCAGGAACTCGTCGGCGTCGGCGATGCCCCGTTCTTGGAGGCGTTCTGCCATTCGGCGGATAGTCCAGCCTTCTGGGAAGGTCACCCAGTTGGGCGTGAAGCGTTCGTGGATGAGGATGTCGGCAATCTCGAACAGGCTCTGGCTGGGGCTGAACTCGTAGTCGCCGGGGGCGATGGTGGTCTTGCCGTGGCGTTGGAGCCACCAGGCGAGCAGTTGGGGGTTTCGGAGCAGTTTGCGTTCGGCGAGTCGTTGGGCGATGGCTTCGGGGTCGGTTGGCTGGCGCAGGCGCACCAGTTGGGGGTCAAAGCGTTGGCTGAGCGGGCGGGTTTCGCGGTAGAGCCAGACGCCAAGCGCGCCCCCTGCGAGCAAGAGTAGCCCAACCAGCCCACCGAGTGCCCACAGCCACCGTCGGCGCACGGTTTCACCGCCCTGCCAGTCCGGCGTGCCTGCGCTGGAGCAGTGCGTTCAGCCCGCGTAGCGCTCCTGTGAACAGCCCAATCGCCACAGTGGAGATGAGCCAGAAGACGGGGCTGATACTCTGGAGGCTGATGGAGCGTTCTTGCACGACCCACGAGTAGAGCGCAACGCCCAGCAGGCTCCCCACCAGCCAGGTGAGCCAGTAGGCGCCGCGGAGCGGTTGCGCGCTGTAGAGCCGTGTGAGGAGCGCGACGAGGAGCCACCCTGCTAAGAACGGCAAGTAGACGCCCATCAGATGGCTGAGCGAGGGGATGGTGTGGTGATGGGAGTAGACGCCCACCACAGCAAATGCCAACACACCCAGTGCATCGAGGAGAAGAGTGCGTCGTTTCATCGTGAGAAGTATACCTTGCCTGCTGGTGAGTAAGCCGGGTTCTGTTTGTGGGGGGCATCTCTCTGGGGCGTTCGCTTGCGCGAAGCCTCAAGCGGTCAACCCGGAGGGTCGGCGGAGCGCGTCATCCCCTCCCTATACGACCTTGCTCCCTGTGGGGTTTGCCCAGCCGGGCGCTTGCGCGCACGCTGGTGCGCTCTTACCGCACCGTTTCACCCTTGCCCAGAGGGCGGTCTGCGTTTCTGTGGCACTTTCCGTCGCCCGAACGGGCGCCCAGGCGTTACCTGGCACAGTCTCCTGCGGAGCCCGGACTTTCCTCCCCGTGTGAACGGGGCGCCCCCCCAACCAGCAGGCATCTAAATTGTACCTTGTATCTCTTCTAAGGCGAGCCGCACCTGTTGGGCACACGCCTCAAACCAGCCCTGATTGACGAGCAAGAACCACCACGCGGAGGGGCGCGCCTGCGTCTGTTTCAGCCCTTCCACCGTCAGCAGGGCGTTGCGCACTTGGTGGAGCCGCTCGCGCTCCGCCTCAATCTCAATCGCTTGGGCGCGCGCGCGCAGGGCACGAACCGCCTCCGTGCGCCCCAGTTGAACTCGCTCTTGGTTCAACCGCCGAATCGCCTGCTTGAGCGTTTGGATGCGGGTCTGGAGTTCGCGGGCACGCTTGGGGTCTTGTTGCAGTTGCTGGATGAGGGCGCGCCTCTCTGCGTGGAGCTGATGGGCTTGCTGGCGGAGCAGGTCGGCGCGGATACCGACTTGGCGCAGTTCCCCGTGAATCGATTCGTACTCGCTTAGCTTCGGTTGCCACTCGGTTTCGCCCTGTTCGGTGAAGAAGCGCATCAGGTCGCGCGGGCGATGGAGGGTCGCCAGATGTTGGAGTAGGTCGGTCTGGGTCTGTACGATGGCGCGCCATTCTTGGGCGAACTGGTGCGAGTCGATCTGGGTGCGCCTGAAGGTCTCCGCCAGATGGTCGGGCAGGGCGAGGGTGAACGGTTTCGCCTCGCGCAGGGCGTCCCAAGTGGGGTACTGCACGCGCAGGATGGGGCTGATGGGCAGGTCTAACCCGCCTTCTATCAGCACACGGTTCATCGTCTGGGTGCGCGTGGTGTAGGACGACCCACGCTCGCTGAAGACGAACACAAACTCGTGCGCCAGCATGGTAATCAGCGTGATTGCCTTGCCGACCAGCGTGCAGTGGCGTCCGAGATGGGTTTCCACCACTTCCGCCAGGTCGCTCACCGTGCGCACAGGTTGCTTCAGGCGGAGGATAATCGGTTCGGGGGTTAGTACGGTCAGGTAGCGGTCGGTGAGCAGGAGGGTGCCACGCCCACGCTGGGGGACGAGCAGGTCAAACGGCAGTGCGCCTTCACCGAACTGTTCTAAGGTGTAGACCTCCGTGCCCTCCACGGCAGAGTTGTAGGCGTGTTCACACAGCGGGCGCGTGGCGGGGTTGAGGAAGGCATCCACCAATCGGAACCGAGGCAGATGGGCGGTGTCGGTATGGAACTGGAGCAGTTCAGTCGTTCGGGTGAAACCGACCGCCTCGGGCACCTCGCCAATCAAGCCGACCAACATATCGCGATAGAGATAGCGGTACAGGTCTGCCAAGTTGCCTTCGGGGAGTGCGTCGGCAATCTGGTTCACGCGCCTGAGCAGACCCTCGTAGCGGTCGCAAGCCAATTGGCGCAGGGTGGGGTCTACGAGCCGCTCGCAGGTGGCGTGCATGCCCCACTCCAGTAGGGCGTGGAGCGCAGGCAGAACCGCTTGAAGTGGCACTTCACACACTGGGCGCGGGTGGTCGTCCAACATCACCAACCCACGCCAGCCCCACGCTTCGGTCATTTGGTCGATGTAGGCGGTACGCCCTTCGGGTTGGTGC
>JBDNDR010000262.1:0-3631 GCA_046718995.1 Fimbriimonadales bacterium | reverse complement strand
AAGTTTGACCAGTAGAATGAGGACTGCCACACCCAGCGCGCCCGAAATGACATACAGCACGAGGGCACCGATGCGGCTCCCTGAGTTCGTTTGCTGGTCTTCGGTTTTCTCGCCGGGCGGTGCGACGGTCGCCACCTCGCCGGTGACTTGGACGCTCAGGTTCGGCACGGGTTGGCTCCGCTCACGCTTGAGGTCTACGGTTTGCGTGAGCCGTTGGTCGGTGCCATAGCGCACTTGCAGTTCGCCCTTGCCCAGCGCCACGCGTTCCAGGATGACGATGCCCTCACTGGTCGGCTCTATCAACGCGCGATGGACGGTCTTCTGCGCGTCAGTGAGTTGCACGATGCTACTGGCGACGGGGTTGCCGTTCTGTGCGCGCACATTGACCTGCACCCGTGCCACATGGCTCCATCGTTCGGAACTGATTTCGGTTTTTTCGGTGAGGTCTTTGACAGGCAGCTTCGCCAAGTTGCCCGTCTTAGCGTCCAGCACCCAGAGGGTCTCGGCGCGTTCGGGCAGGTCTATCTTGAGACTTTTGTCGCTGGTTTTGGTGGGGGGTGCGAGCGGTTCGCCCTGTGCGGTTTCTAACCAGTACCATCGCTCGCCCTCCTCGGTGAACTCTAATGTGGTGGCGGTGGGGCGCGCAGGCTTAGTCTCCCCAGCCGGTGCGGGAGGGGTGCTGGGTGATGGGGTTTGCTGAGTCGGTGGGGCTTGGGTGAAGGCGCCCATCCAGCTCAGAGCCAGCACAGCCATGAGAATAGTCCGTCCCATAGTCTTACACATACCGCGTCGGGGCACCGATTCCTGCTGAGCAGGAGATTTGGGTGCGTTAGCGAACCTGTTAACCTCTATGGAATGGATTAAACCCAGAGCGATTAGCCCGGGCGATACTATCGGAATTGTGTCGCCGTCGGGTCCTTTGAGCGAAGCGGATTTAGAGAAAGGATTGGAACCGTTCAGAAAGCGTGGCTATCGCATCGTGTTGGGCGAGCATGCGTTGGCGCGCCGAGGTTATTTGGCAGGCACGGACGAACAGCGTGCGCGCGACCTGATGGCGATGTTCGCACGCGAGGATGTGGACGCCGTTGTTTGCTCACGTGGGGGCTACGGCGCGGCACGGCTAATCCCCCTCTTAGACCCAGCGGTTTTTCGGAACCATCCCAAGTTGTTCGTGGGGTATAGCGATGTCACCGTGCTCCATTTGTGGTTGCAGAACCATGTGGGGCTGGTGAGCCTCTATGCGCCGATGCCTATCACGATGACCCGCACTATCCCCGACCATGCGATGGAGGTGTTCTGGCGGGCGTTGGAGGTGCCCGAACCGTTGGGCGAACTGCCGACTTGGGAAGCACCCTACCGCACGATTCAGGGCGGCAAAGCCCAAGGGCGGATTACAGGAGGCTGTCTCTGCTTGATGGCAGACTCTATCGGTACCGCCTATGAGATGGACACGCGTGATGCCCTCGTGGTGATTGAGGATGTGGACGAGGCGCCCTATCGGGTGGATGCGATGCTGAACCATCTGCGTCTGGCAGGGAAATGGGATGCCTGCGCAGGGATTGCTTTCGGTGAGGACACGCGCTGGGAACAGCATGTCGCCGATAAAGATTCGTCGTTGACCCCCGACGAGATTCTGGATGACTATTTCGGCTCGTTGGGCAAGCCGGTGATAGCGGGTTTCCCGTTCGGGCACATCTTAGACCCACTCACCTTGCCCTACAGTGTGCTTGCTGAGCTGGACGCTGACCGCGGGAAGCTCACGGTGTTGGAACCGGCGACGGTAGCACCCTGAGGTACCCCGTTTGCGTTTAGCAGTACTGGGTGGGGGCAGGCTGACAGGGTCTGCCCCTTCGTTGTTTTGGGGTGCGCGTCTCGTGGAGAGGTTGCCTTCGGTGGGGCGTGCCTGTCCCTGCATAGGGGATCCTATGCGAACGGTACTACGAAGTTGGCTTGGGCGTTGGTTGCGCCCGATAGTGCGCGAATGGTTGAAGCAGTTGGAGTTGTCGCCTGCCCAGCGTTCGGCGCTGGCGATGCGGTTCGGTGTGAGTGTGCAGTGTGTGGCGTCGTTGGAACAGGTTCTGCGTGAACTGCTCTTGCAGAAAGTGCTGAGGAGCGAGGAGTGAGCGATGGACTGGGGTCCGTTTTTGTCGGTTGTCAGTGCGCTGGTGGGCTGGACTTTTATTCTCACTCGCCAGATGCTTCAGCGGATGGACCGGGTGGTCGAGACGGCTCAGCGTCAAGAGCAGGCAATCACGGAGGAGTTCATCACCTACCTGCGCGAGAGTGTGGAGCGTACTGAGGCAACCTACGAACGCTTGGAGACCGCGCTGGAACAGGTACAGGATGCGCTGGTCGCCCTACGCTATGCCCTGCAGGAGTGGACGACCCGCTATAAGGCTTGAGGTGGAGCGATGTTGACTGTGACGCGTCAAGCGGTGAAGCGCAAACTGCGTTTGACTGGCACGACCTACGATTCGGAGATTGACGCCCTGATTGACGAGATGTTGCCTGCGATTCGGTATGCGATTGAGCCGAGTGTGCTTTCAGCGCCTGAGGCGGACCTGCTCAGCACGCTGAATCTGGGGGCGTTGGAGGTGATTGCCGGCGAGTTTTCGGCGACTCTCTGGCGTGAGATAGGTGCAGGCGTCGGTTTTCGGCTGGGGTGGCTGCAGGTGTTGCCACCTCAGCGTTATGACCCATCTGACCCATCGGGTTTGAAGGCGCAGGGCTGGGCACGGCTGGCGCCCTACCTGCGTCGGGAAGCGCGCCTGCTTTATGTTGCGCGCCCCAAGTCAGAGGAGGAAGAACGATGGTGATCGCGCTCTGCCTGAGGTACTGGCTCCAGCGGTACGGCGAGTCGCTCAGGGTGGGTACGCAGTATTATCGGGGTTTTTTCTTCCAGCCTCCATCGGGGCTACTGCGTTGGCTTTACACGGCGGAGCAGTTAGGCGCACTGGCGCGTCCGCTCTGGGCGATGGTGTTTGAACCGAGTGTGAACTTTGCGGTCGGTAGCGAGATTATCTGGCGTGCCCAGCCCTACACGGTGTTGAAGGTGTTGGAGTTTCGGCACGACAGCACCCCGATTTATCGGATGGCGCTGCTGGAGCCGAGCTCGGTAGCACCCCCATCGGGTCAATCGCAGGAATAGGCACAGAGGAAGAGTGCCTTGAATGTCCAGAAAAGTCCCCACTTGGGCGAACACGAAAGGGGTTATTGAGATGCTTCGCTGACGCTCAGCATGACGGAGGCGGCGTTCCCAGCAAGAGCGCTATCCCGTCACCCTGCGCCTGCGGCTCAGGGTCTCGATGAGATGCTTCGCTGGCGCTCAGCATGACGGAGGGGGGGCGTTCCCAGCAAGAGCGTTATCCCGCCACCCTGAGCCGCAGGCGAAGGGTCTCGATGAGATGCTTCGCTGGCGCTCAGCATGACGGAGGGGGGCGCTCAGCATGACGGAGGGGGGGCGTTCCCAGCAAGAGCGTTATCCCGCCACCCTGAGCGAAGGCGAAGGGTCTCGATGAGATGCTTCACTGCGCTCAGCATGACGGGGGTGGGGCGTTGGGCATGACGGGGGTGGGTGCAGTGCCGACTCCCCTCTCCGTTTACGGAGAGGGGCAGGGGGTGAGGTGAAACT
>JBDNDR010000261.1:0-3633 GCA_046718995.1 Fimbriimonadales bacterium | reverse complement strand
CAGCTCGGCGAATCGTCGGTTGAGCCGGCGGTCGTCTGTCGCTGGCTGGAGCATCTGCTGGCATATACCGACCACCCCAACCGCCCCGAATGGCTGGTACGATACGCACGCCTGCTCCAGAAGTTAGGACAAACACAGAAGGCACACGCCGTGCTGGAACAGATTGCGCAAGAGTATCCCGACTCGCTTCAAGCACAGATGCTAAAACTGCGCCACCCTTAGCCGATTCGAGGGAACAGGCGCCGAGTGTTGGCGTGGGTCTGTTCAGCGAGAGCTTCCAGCGAAGTGCCCCACAACTCCGCCACCTGACGCGCAATCAGAGGCAGATAGGCAGGCTCATTGCGCTTGCCCCTGTACGGATGCGGCGCCAGATACGGAGCGTCCGTCTCCAGCACAAGGCGGTCGCGGGGCATCGTCCGCACGATTTGGCGAAGCGATTCGGCACTCTTGAAGGTGATGACCCCGCCTATCCCCAAAAAGTAGCCGAGTTCCAATCCGTGCTGGGCATGCACTTCCGTCCCCGAAAAACAGTGCAGTACCCCTCGCACTTGAGGGAACTCCGCCAACACCGCCAACAGCTCATCGTAAGCGTCTCGGCAGTGGATGACCACGGGCAAGCCTAAGGCTTGGGCGAGTGCCATCTGCTGGCGGAACGCTTCGTACTGGGCAGGTCGGGGCGACAGGTCGCGGTAGAAGTCCAGCCCGATCTCACCGATGGCTACGACCTTCGGATGATGCGCCAGTGCCTCTAAGCGTTGGAGCGCCTCGGGGTTCGCCGAGTCCGCATCGTGGGGGTGGATTCCGACAGAGGCGTAGAGTTCAGGGTGCTGTTCGGCAAGGGCAACCCCGCGCTCACTGCTGGAGAGGTCGTAGCCAATCACTATCGCTTGCGTCACGCTTGCCTGAATGGCGCGGAACCAGACGGCGTCGTACTCCGCTAACAGGTCGGGATGATTGAGATGGCAATGGGTGTCGATCCAGTGCATTGTTCGGCTCACTCTGGCGGAGAGGGTGGGATTCGAACCCACGATCCCCCTTTTGGGAGGATACCCGATTTCGAGTCGGGCCCGTTCAACCGCTCCGGCACCTCTCCGAGGTTGATAATGGCGCCCTCGGAGGGAATCGAACCCCCGACGCCCTCCTTAGGACGGAGGCGCTCTGTCCACTGAGCTACGAGGGCGCGCAGAGAGGGCATGGCGCGCTCGGAGGGATTCGAACCCCCGACCTCAAGGTCCGCAACCTTGCGCTCTATCCCCTGAGCTACGAGCGCGCGTGGCTATACTATACCCTATCCCCTGCCCCCGTGTCAAGAGCGATGGCACCTGCACAATGAATCCAACTGTTCTTAGGGTTTGTCGAATAGGTTATCCCATACACCTCAACATCCCCTTGACAAAACGGGCAAACTGTGCTATAATGTAAGGTAGGTATAAAGGAAAGTCCTAATGCGCAAGCGTGGCTTTAGCCTAATTGAGCTCTTGGTCATCGTCGCCATCATAGCAATTTTGGTGGCGCTTCTCTTTCCTGTGCTCAATACTGCGCGTCGTCAATCCTATGCCAGCGTATGCCTTTCCAACCTGCGTCAACTGAACAGTGCTGTCCTTTTGTATCTCAACGACCATAGTGAGATGTTTCCTCCCGGACTGACTGTGGCGGAGCAGGTTCGTACACTGTGGGGGGTTCTCAATCCTTATATGCGCAACTACGAGATAGCCCTCTGCCCCGCAGAAACGCAACCCACTCAGCTTGAAAATCTCGGAAGACGCTTGATCCCTCCAGGCTCTATTGGGAATACAGAACCTTCTGAAGTTGCCCTAATGCCCAACTGGTGCCTCTTTGTCGATTGGCAGGTTAACCCTAACTACAAGCCAGTAAACCTCGCCGAGATACCCTATCCTACCGACACAGGAGTTTGGCAAGACGGGTATCTGGTGTGGGTTCTTCGTGAGATGCCCATGAACTTCTTCTCAGGGATTATGGCGCGTCACGGTCAGCCAGTAGAACCGCTGATGAATCGTGAGGTAGAGACCGCGCGCATCGACCGTGTTCAGGTTGGCTTTTTAGACGGGCATTCGCGGAGCCTTCCAGCCCGTCTGCGACCCGACATTGAGCGAGGAGAAGATTACATCGTTAGGTCAGAGCGTCCACTGACAATAGACGGAAAGCGACCACCCGTGTGGCAAATTCAAGGTTCGGCTTACCATCTCCGTGCAGGAGTGTTCGGATGGCCCGTGGAGCCTCCCCAAACGCCCAATCGCACGAGAATCAAGTGCTATGTTCAAAATAACCGGTGTGAAGAATAAAATACGATGTTACTGTGATATCGTATTGTGGACTGGCTTTCAGTCCTACTTGTTCTGCATAGGCTACCAAAACGACTACCATCGGGAGAAATGCTATGCTAAAGCGCGGTTTTACCCTAATTGAGCTGCTGGTCGTTATCGCAATTATCGCTGTACTGGCAGGGATCCTGTTCCCTGTTTTCGCTCAGGCGCGTGAAAGCGCTCGCCAGACTAACTGTATCTCTCGGTTCAGTCAAGTTGGGCGTGCTGTGGTAATGTACACCAGTGATTATGATACGACTCAACCCCTGACGCAGTGGTTCGCCTCGTTCGCTAGGCGAGAGAACTGCAACGACCGCATCCTGGCGCAGCTTCTGATGCCCTATGTCAAGAACTGGCAGATGTTCCGTTGCCTGTCTGACCCTCACGCCACCGATGCAGGGTTGGATGTCTGCACGCAAAACAACGAGCCCCCAGTGCCCCAACAGTGTATCCGTGAATA
Source organism: Fimbriimonadales bacterium (assembly GCA_046718995.1). Classification (GTDB taxonomy): domain Bacteria; phylum Armatimonadota; class Fimbriimonadia; order Fimbriimonadales; family GBS-DC; genus CAKZQI01. The sequence continues at coordinate 849 of JBDNDR010000261.1, read as the reverse complement.
TCGCTGGTCACTCAAGACCAGCCTCGGATACAACTACAGCTATCTCTCCCGATAATGCGCCGAGCGTCTGACAATCGTTGGACGAATGTACCTGCGACCGATGCACGCATCCGCTACCATGCCTCTACGGTATTATTCGTGGACAGCCTCTGGTGGCGCGACCCCGTTAGCCGTCAACCGCTGTGTGGAGGGAACTGGATCGTCATGCCCCCTGCGCGCTATTGGCTCGATCCTGCAGGGCAAACGGTGGACACTTTCAGCATCGTCCGCCAACAGTGCGACAGCGGTGAGATGAATGGCTGGTATGACTATGCAGGTGCCAGCTGCAGGTTCGGGGCTCGTCCTGCATGCTGGCGTCTCCAAACTGCCACAGGCTGGTACACCTGGATGGAGTTCGGCGGCGCTTGGCCCTGGCACCGTCGTGAACGGATGACCGTCGCTTTCGTGGACGGGCATGCGAAATCGTACACCCCCGCCCAACTAACTCAAGGGTGCGACGCCCGACCTCAATGCGGTGGTTTCATCACAGACCCAGAGGCGTACCTATGGGATTTGGACGACTACTATTGAGAGGAGGCGGTCTATGGAAATTAAGAAACCGGTCGCCTTTGCGGTAGTCGCCATCGTGCTGGTGCTCGTGTTGGCAGGTGTGTGGTTCTTCGCTGGAAGTGCGGGTAGTGGAGAGAGCGTGCCCCAATCAGCCTATCCCAAAGCCTCCGACGGACCCGGCGTTGAGGCATACGGCATCCAACCGCCTGACAACCGTGCCCAGCCCGCTGAGGCAATTCCTTTAGAAGGCAGCGGAAAACGCTAAAAACTCAGGAGCGGGGGCACCTGTCCCCTGCTCCT
>JBDNDR010000260.1:0-3649 GCA_046718995.1 Fimbriimonadales bacterium | reverse complement strand
GATAGCTGGCGACCACGCACGCCCAAGGCTCGACGAGGGCACCTTCGGCATAGCTGAGCTGGCTGGGGCACGGCACCAGATAGCACCCCGCATCGCCGTTTAGAACCGCCTCGGTCATCAGCGCATATTGGGTATAGCCCCCCTCCAGCGCGTAGCCTACCGCCTGCACCCTGCCCCCCACATACACATCGGCTTGCACGAGATAGCGCTCGCCCACACGGAACTGGTCGCGGAGCGCGTTGCCCACCTGTGCGACGGTACAGGCAATCTCGTGCCCCATCACGACGGGATGCTGGCTGAGGTCGCGCGCAATTTTGGGATGGGTCCCTCCCAGCCGAAGAATCTTGAGGTCGCTGAAGCAGATTCCGACTGCATCGATGCGTACCAGCAGTTGGTGGTCGCCGGGTTGAGGCAGTGGGAGTCGCTCTGGTGCGTTGTGGCGTCCGAGGTTTTCCAACCCGGCACCATACAAATTCCAGCGCAGGTGATGGCTTGGGAGCGCCACCACCTGCTGGTAGGTCTCATAGCGGCTCATTATCACATGCCTTCGGGGCGCACTCCAAGAACGACCTCAATATCGCGTGTGCTTCCATCACGCCAGAGGCGCAGCTTCACGCGCTCGCCGGGGCGCATCCGGCGCATCATCTGTTGCATCTGTTCAATGTTGGTCACCTGACGCCCGTTGACCGAGACAATCACATCGCCAGGACGGATACCTGCCTCATAGGCGGGCGAGTTGCGCAGGACATCGCCAATCAGCATGCCGGTACGGGGGAACTGCACATCGGGAAAATCTTGGCTGAGGATGCGGCGCAGTTCGGGGTCGCTCAGGTCGCCATAGCTAATCCCCAGCCACGCCTGCCCAACCGAGCCATGCTCCAGAATCTCACGTACGACTTGGCGCACGCGACTGATGGGAATGGCGAACCCGATACCCACATTCGCTCCCACAGGCGAGAAAATGGCGGTGTTGATGCCCACGAGTCGCCCGCGTGAGTCGGCGAGTGCGCCCCCCGAGTTGCCTTGGTTGATGGCAGCGTCGGTCTGGATGAAACCGCTGGGGATATTACCGCCGGCGCCCTCGATGTTGCGGTTGATGGCGCTCACGATGCCCGCCGTCACGGTGTGTCCCAGCCCGAACGGGTTGCCGACCGCAATCACCCAGTCGCCCACTTGCAGTTTATCCGAGTCGCCGAACTGTGCAGCGGGCAGGTTCTTGCCGTCAATCTTGAGTAGAGCGAGGTCGTTCTGAGAATCGGTACCGAGCGGGGTCGCAGTGAATCGTCGCCCGTCCTGCAGGGTCACAATGATACGCGGTGCCACATCCCGTCCGATGCGGATGACATGGTTGTTGGTCACGATGTACCCGTCGGGACTGATGATGACCCCCGAGCCTTGCCCCCCCACACGCATCACCATTCCGAAACGGTTGCGCACTTCGCCCGTTGTGTCCACATTCACCACCGCACGCGAGATGCGCTGCGAGGCGGTGCGGAGCATCGTCTCAAAGCTTGTTGGAGGTGCAGTCTGAGCTTCGGAAGCGCTCGTCTCCAAGCTGGTCAGTAGCATCTTCGCGGACTCATCACGAACCGTGGGCGGAGCAGCCGCTGGCGCCACGCTCGGAAAGTAGGTGCGCAGAACATAGGCTCCAGCCAAGAAACCCAGCCCAAACAAGACCAGAAAACCGAGTACCTTTCTCATGGCTCCACTACCTCTTTAGAGTGTACCTTGCGAGCGATTGTTCTGCACGAGTAGTTCCACCGCTTTTTGGAGGATGGGGTCGGCACTGGTTCGGAACGCTTCACGGGTCAGCTCCACCTCGTAGTCGGGTTTGACTCCCGTCCCCTCGATGCGGTACTTCTTAGGGGTGACGAAATCTGCCATCACTAACTGCAAGTACCCCCCGTGTGGAAGCGGGGCGAGCCGTGAGGGCAGCGCTTTGCCCGGTGTGGGGCGCCCAACGATAATCGCACGCCCTGCCTCTTGAAGCCCCCGCGCCATAATCTCGGCAGTGCTGAGGCTGAACTCGTCCACCAGTATCACCACCGGGCGCGTGTAGCGATAGGGCTGAGGATTCGCCACGATACCGAAACTGCCTTGTCGGAGTAGCATCGTACCCATCGGGGTCTCTTTGGAGACCAGATAGCCCCCGATGCCTCCCGCCATCAGCCCAACTCCCCCGATGTTGCCCCGCAGGTCGATAATCAGCCCATCCGTCTGGTCTAACTCACGCAGTCGTTGGGGCAGGTCCTGCATCACCTCGGGCATGAAGGCGTTGAAGTGGATGTAGCCGATATTCGGGGGTAAGCGTCGGCTCTCCACATAGACGGGGATAGGCGGGAGCCAACCGAACTGAGCCACCTTCGCCCGAAGCGCCGTGCATTCCAACACCACAGTCTGTTCCACGCCGTCGAGATTGCGGTAGCGCACGGTACGCTTGGCACCCTCAGAGCCACTGAGCAGGGAGACGAAACTCAGGGCGACCTCAAAACGCTCCTCAATCGGGGACAGATTGCGCCGACGCACCGCTTCCAGAACCTGCTCGGCAGTCGTGTCGTCCACTGCCAAGATCTCGGCACCCGGCGGAACGCCCAGCTTGGCAGCCGAAGAGCCGGGACGCACGCGTACCACCACACATCGCCCGTCCACCAACTGCACCACCAAGCCCGTATTGCTACCCAGAGTGCCCGAACGCGACGCACGCTCCTGAGCGGAGTAGACACCCGGCGGGATGATGGCGAAATGCGACTGCTTCAGCTCGCCCAGCATCGCCTCCAGCAGGCGATAGAACTCGGCGTCGCTACTTGCCGAACGCACTTTCGGCTCGTATTGCTCACGCACTGCGACCCAATCCACCCCGCCCAAGTTCGGGTCGTAGTGCGCCTCCTTCACCTCGTTCCAGACGAACTGAAAAATCTCTAACCGTTGCGCTTCGCTAAGGCGCGCCGATTGGGCACAGGAGACTAACAGACTGAGCAGGCATCCCCAAACCAGGAAACCAGCACGAACCCTCATAGAAGGTATTGTACCTTCAGGATGGCTCCTACTTGTGCCCCAACGCCCCGATACGCTCGGCAACCAGCTCGGCGGAAATCAGCACCATCGGGATACCGTTGCCCGGTTGCGTGCTGGCACCGACCAGATAGCACCCTTCAAAAGGAGTTTTGGGTGAAGGACGGAACGCAGTCGATTGGAAGAAGTTGTGTGAAATCCCGAACGCGGCGCCCTGCCACAACCCCATCGCACCCCAGTCGTGAGGCGTGTAGGTCTGGACAAACTCCATTCGCTCGCGCTCCAGCCCTACGCGTTCCACCACCCGACTCAGCACCCGTTCGGCACTGGCTTGGGCATCCTCACCCGTTAGGTTCGGCACAGGCACCAGCACATACAGGTTCTCGCAACCCTCTGGCGCATCTGTTGGGTCGGTGCGGTTCGAGAGGCAGGTGTAAAACGAGGGGTCGGACGGCACGCGCCCCTCGCGGAATAGCTCGCGCAGGTTCGCGTCAAAGTCGGCACTGAAGTAGACATTATGGTGCAGCTGGTGCGGGAGCTTACCCCGATAGCCGATATAGAACATCAGCGCACTGCACGAGTTGCGCCACACACGCTGAGCCATCGGTGTCGGTGGGAGTAAGGTCTGGTAAGCGGT
>JBDNDR010000026.1:0-12018 GCA_046718995.1 Fimbriimonadales bacterium | reverse complement strand
GTGCCAACTGCATCACCGCCTCAGACGACAAATCGACCCGCTCCATGAACCGCTCCACCAGCAGGGGCAACACCAGCGGATAACTGCGGAGTTGGTCAAGGTGGACAATCTCGTTCAGTATCGCCTCAAGGTTCCACAGGTCTGGCAGGGCTTCGTAGTGTTGCAAAGCCAGTTCGGGGCGGGGGGCGAGTTTGGTGGCGTGTCGGTGGTAGGTTCGCACTTGGTCGGGCTGGTCTAACTGTTCAAATGCCTCGATGGCGGTTTGACAGGCTTGATATCGGCGGTCGCTGTCGGGTTCTATGGCGAAAAGATGTTCGGCAATCCGTGCCACCCGACCGTAATCCCCAGCACTTTGCAGTATTTCAACTGCCCTCCACAGCCAGTCAGGTTGTCGGTGGTCTTCAAGCAAACTGCAAACTTGGTCAAGTATCGCTTCCGACGGATGCCGTAAGCACTCAAGCAGAACATTCAACGCTTCATCTGTGCCAATCTCCGCCAGTATCTTGAGCGCCTCCAAAGCCAACACACGCTCATCCCGAGCCAACGCCCGACGCAAGCCCGGAATAACTACCTCACCCACCTGCACTAACGCCCGACGCACCTCCAACGAACCCACCAGCGCACGCCACCACAACGGCTCCAACACCGCCCCATACTCCACCACCACCAACACCGCCTCCCGCAAATCAAACGCCAACACCCCATCCCCTACCTCCGAACGCAACTCCGCAACCTCATAACACACCCGACGCACCGAACGCGCCAACACCGAACTACTCTCCCCCAACCGCCGCACCGCCGCCCGCTGAACCGCCTCCTCCCCATCCAACACCGCCTCCACTAAATCCCGCTCCACCGCCTCCGACCAACGCACCTCCAGATGCTCCACCGCCAAACAGCGCGTACCCGCATCCGCATGACGCAACAACCCCCGCAACGCCTCAATACTCTGCTCCGACGCCACCTGATGAAGCCACCTAAATGCCAACACCTGGCTCGGCGTCCCAGCCTGATGCGCTATCTGCACCACCCGCTCGGTAAACGCCTGCATAAACGCCTGAAACGCGGGCACAGTCAACTGCAACTGATGTGCCTCCCACAGCGTCTGTGCCAACTGCATCACTTCGTCGGTTCGACCTAACCGTTCAAGTGCCTCAGTGGCAATCAGACAGGCTTGATACTTGCGGTCGCTTACAGGTTCTGTGGTGAAGAGGTATTCAGCAATCCGTGCCACCCGACCGTAATCTCCAACACTCTGAAGTACCGGGATCACATCCCACAAGAGGTCGCGGTCGTCGGGCAAAAGCGTGTCTACAGCGTGGAGAATATATGGAATGAGACTCGGTTTTTCTAACTCATCGCACCACCTGAGTAAGCGGCTGAGGTGATATTTGTACTCCTCAAGATTGATAGTTTCACCTGCTTGACTGGCTCTGTACAGGGTATCCAATCGGATTAGATGAGCCCCCTTGTGGTCAGGCGTTTCATCCAGGATGCGTCCGAGGAATCCCACAAGGTACTCGTCGATCGCTCGCCCTCTATCTCGTTCAGACTGTACTTCTCTCCAAAAGGTTTCTACCCAGTCGGTAGAGGGCAGTACCTGAATAAACTCACTCTCCAAGTCTCTTAGTAGCTGATCCAACCGGTCAAGGAGGCGCTGTACGCGAGAGCGTCGCCAATCCATGTCGGTCATAAAATTAAGTTCAGGTCTGCAGACTGAGCATCCGCCACAGTCGTAGGGGTTCTTTTGTTCATCAGTTTGGAGATAGTCTGAGTCGTTGCCGACCACCGTCTCACCAGTTTGGAGATAGCCTAACATCACCGCGCGGAGACAGCGAGCGCTCTGACCGTTTCTACCAACATAGTAATCAAGAAGGTAGTTATAGGAGCTGTAATCATCCGCCTTTCGTTGGTCATGTTCTGCCATAAACGCATCGATGTATTCACTAAGCTCTTCTTCACTCCCCTGAAGCACATTACCAAGTCGAACCTCCCAACCTCTAGATCTGCGTGCATCATCTCGGTGCAAACCAGCCCCATCAAGATCTCTCGGAGTATAAATCGATGCAAATTCAAGAAGACTTTGCCCCTCTTGAGAACTCCCAGCTGCCTTTATGTCCCGTAGCAGTTTTACTGTACTAGAAGGCGAGAGGTCTAACCTTAGACTAAGTGGAAGTATAGTGTACTGACGTTCAACCAGATTAATAAATTCATCTCTTTCCAATCCTTTCTCTCTCAATAGGCTACCAAAATAGTAGTTTGAATTGTATATTGCATTGAAATCTATGACACGTGGTCTATTCAATTTGATACTGGTTTGCTGTACATGCTCTACAATCGCCTGCCGGTTAGGTCGGAAACTAAGAAGCGAGGATAATATACGTTCAATGTAGTTAGTTTTGTTATCATAAGTGAGTCTTTGTCCCTCATTATTCCATTGCATGCTGTGCATATCCAAAAATTCTATAGCTTCATAATTAGTGAAATAGTAGCAGTTAGCACCCCCACGCCTGTTGAGGTTTCTCAAAAACTCGCAGAAAATCTCGACATCTTGCCTTCTTATATATTTACTATTTATAAAATATCTCTGTATTTCCTCATCACTTTGATTTCTTTGTGCACCTGCATTCTTAGCATAGCACAGGATTACATCTGCTAAATTCCCATCTCGCCCTGCGCGTCCTGCTTCCTGAATGTACGCTTCAAGATTGCCGGGAGGCGTTCGGTGTATCACCATGCGTATGTTCGGTTTGTCAATTCCCATTCCAAAGCCTTTTGTGGCTATCATGATGTTCCGCCATCCCGAAATAAACGCCGTTTGCTCACCCCTCCTGGTTCGTCCTGATAGGTCACCGAATCGACGACTGCCATCCTCTTCCATTTGCTCCTCATGGATGCCGTCATCTGTTTGTTCTTCTTCAGAATCATCGTCCATCTTAGAATGATAGATAGCAATCCTTGTTTGCAACTCCTGCTCCACATAGGATCCAAACTCTGTCACTTTGGGACTTATTCTGAGACTGTTCATGTCTAACTGTTGATAGTTAGCTTGATCTTGATTTGGATTAGATCCCGCGTGAGGCATGAAAACTATACAGGCATCGTCCTGGTTATCACGAAAGTATCTTAGTTTTTCTATTATAAAATTGGATTTTTGTTCGTTATTTTCAAATCTTACAACTATAAAGTTTAGTTCCGGTCTATTTGATGAGTAAACATAGAGGTCTCCTCCGCGCTCTAAGGGAGCCAGATTTAGCTCTAACTCTTGACACACATCTTCTCTCACGCGTGGGCTGGCGGTCGCTGTGAGCGCAATCCGCACAGGTAAAGGTTCAATACACATATTCTTTAGCCGCATAACAATGTTCAGGTAGCTGGGTCGGAAGTCGTGTCCCCACTGGCTGATACAGTGAGTCTCATCCAAAGCCAGATATCTCACGCCCACACTTCTATGTGCCCGTGCTATAGAGGCAAGCACATGCTCTCGTTCCAGCTGCTCGGGCGTGAAGTAAACAATCTTGTAATAGCCCTTTTCCATATTCCTCAGACGCTGCTGATATTCCTTAAAGGGTATATCACCGCATATAACCGTTGCCAAATCGCCCACACCGTATCTATCCCTGAGTCGCTGTTCATACTGGTCCTGCATCAGCGAGCGAAGAGGAGCGACCACGATTGTAACGCCCGGTAACAACAGAGCGGGTAAGATAAAACACTCGCTTTTACCACCACCTGTTGCCGCAATCACGAAAATGCTATTCCCTGTCAGCACTCGCTCCAGCACCCTGTGCTGGAAGTCGCGCATGCCGCTGAAACCAAAGAGCCGATAGGCGATGCTGTTTATTGCTTGACGCGTTCGCTGTGTATAGCGGGGCAAAAAGCTTTGTTGGGGAAGCGGAGCATCTGGGTTGACAACCTCGCTCTCACCACTATTCCACACGAGTGCTAACTCATCTCCATCGTCACTGCGGCTAACATTCCGCAATCTGAGTCTATCCCCAAAACGGACAAACGGCAGTGCAACCCCTGGCTGGTGTTGTAAGTACACTCTTGTGTGCGGTGTCTGCGGAAAAGCAGCAGGACATAGCTTCACTTGATCCTTATATCTTCCGATATAACGAAAATCACCTGTTATCGCAGCCTCCTGGTTCGGCACCTGAACAGGAAACTGAAAATCGACCGATGCATCCTCTGTGGTACGCCTACCGATGATAGTATAACTCCAAGAAAGCAAGTTATTTTCGTACTCATCAAAGGAACGCCTGGTGTCAGGACTAATCTGGTGCGCAAGTTCTCGCAGTTTTCTGTAGAGCTGGGGCTGGTGAAAATCGTCTTTGCGAAGGTTCCAACAACTGCAACACTTCGGAGAGAGCTGGTTGCCAAGCTCCATCCCACAAGGGGCGACGGGTTCCAGATGGGTGAAACGGCTCAGCAAATTACGCCGCCACTCGTTAAGCATGGGCGTGCGGTCTTCGTCGCCCGGTTCTATAATGATAATGATAGCGAAGCTTCGCTCAGTAAGCTGCCCGACCATCTGGGCTAAGTTCTCTTTGCCTTTATCGCTCAACTCGCTCAGCACATTGCAGGCAAACACCAAATTTCCCTCTGGTACTTCTGTGGACTCTGAGTTAAGGTCGAGCTCGGTAAACTGTGCTTTACGAGCACACTGCAGGACCAAGTCCAGCGCCTCGTTGCGGATTGGAGATCTCTCCAAACTCTCGGCAAACAGCCCCAGTAACCGCTCAGTGAGGTTCAGGCAACCTTGATTTGTGTCACAGCCCTCATAACTGATGCTCTTGATTGGGAACTCCAAGTCGTATAAACCACAAGTGTCCGACCACGCAAGTAGAAAATCCAGCACCCCCAACGGCACATTTCCTGCACCAACCCCAAAGTCAATAATGTGGAGGTGTTCTGGGAGCGTCCGTTTCGCAAGGAGGTCTAAAAGCGCCAACTGAACCTTGCAAAAGTTCATCGGCATATTATGAATCATCCAAGACAACATGAACTCTTCGTTGTTGTAGTTTTCAGGATTATATCTATCAGGACCTATAGTCTCTGCAAACTTTTGGGCGAGGCTATCGACAATCTGTTTTTTCTCCTGATCCCACCTCAAGATTTTATTGATGGTCTCAAAACGGCTCTTTCTCTGTTCCAAGTTCTGCAGGAGTTGTGTTAGTTCAGGGTCTTGCCTAAGCTCGGGTGTGTCGAACAATCGTTTGATTTGGATGTCCTCAACAAACGGCGAGAGACGCATCCTGCCACCGGGGGCAAGCAGTGTTCGCAAAGTTTCCAGAACCTGTGGGCTATACGGGGTTAACTCCATCACTCTACCTCCACCAACTCGTCAAAAAGAGGGAGCTCTGCTTGCGGCTGATTAACTTCATAGTGCCCCAGCAGAGAAGGCGAACAAGGGTCATGCTCTTTATGGTGGTTTTCTTGCGCCTTCTTAAAACAACTGGTTGCGTAGCAGTAGACGCAACCGAAAAGGCACGAGTCGTACATCCCAATATCGCGACTTTCCGTACATCCACATACCTCACGCTGACCCCGGTCTTTGCGGTATTCTAGTTTACGAGGGATGACACTGCCCCACAACTTGCTGATGAGGTCATCATCAACACATTTCCCCTTCTTAACACCATATGGAGTTAGGTCGATATCCTCGGCACAGCTAAAAATCTCCATCCCGTTCCTTTTTGCAGTATCAGCAATCTTTCTTATCACTTCGCCATGAAGATCTTGATTCCACTTGTAGAACTTAATATCTTGCCTTTCTAAGTTCTCAATGCGCTTTGCGGTTTTTCTATAATCGTCCACGATGCTTATAACATTACGCTCACAGTAGCCTCTCAACTGCTCTGCGATACGGGCGTGACGCTCCACATGGTATTCAGGCTCGGTGATGGAGCTGAACACTATCGGGTCATAGCGCCATATCACGCGGAGATTTCCGACATGTTCGGATAGTTCCTTGAATGTTTCCAAACTCACCTCTAAGGACGGTGATTTCGGGTCGATCTCACGCGGATAGCCTAAGATAGTGTATTGAAAATAGTAGCGGTATCCCCGTTCATCCAGCTCCTTAAGATAGCGCATCAGCGGGCGAGGATTGCGCGTCCAGAACACGAAAGCCACCACATCCTTTGGCTCTAGAGAAATACGGGCAACCTGCTTGGGGTTGAAGGGGTTCGGCACGGTGCAGTACCCCTCCCGAACGCGATTGATAAACCAGTCGGCATAAAATGCGGGAATGTCGGTCTTCCTACTGACACTGATTACCATCGGTCGCTTTTTATCAGCACGCACCGTCGTTCACCACCTTTGCTATTAGCATTTGCCGTATAGAGCAATTATACTCTATACAGTTTGCTGATGTTCCCATGTTTTCAGGGAAATCGCCCCTCCAGCCCAATAGGCATAAGGCGCCATATTCCCCGCCCCACCGAAGCGGTCGTGGGATTGTACAAAGTAGATACGCACTCAAAAACACGATTCCTGCCAATTATTCACACTAACCGCTGGTAAGAGGCTTGAATTTCGCCCCGAAGCCAGTGTGGACGGGATTCTGCTCAGCTACTTCAACTGGGCTATCCTACGCTGAGCTGGCAAGAGCGCTCCCCATCACTTCGGCACGGCTAATCTGGTAGAGGATCTGGATGTCGGTTCGGGGGGCAATCTCGTGATAGGCAATCACATGCACCGTTCGGAGTTCGTCGCCCAGCAACTTGCGTATCGGCAGGCGCAATACTCCCGCACACGCCAGCACGGGCAAGTAGCCCTGCCCACTCATCTGCTGTCCCTTCTGGGCGACCGCCTGTATCAGCGAACGGCTCTCGTTGGGGTCTAACGCCAGCGTGACACCGTTGGGGGTCTGTTCCACGCGCTCACGCAGGTACGCCTCTAACGTCGGCTCCAACACCATCAGGTGAAGCTTGCCGCGTGGGTCTGCAAGACGATGGGTAATCGTACGCGCCAAAGCGCCCCGCACATACTCGCCCAGCACCTCCACATCGCGCGTGCGCCCCGCATGGTCGCCCAGAGTCTCTAAGATGGTCACCAAGTCGCGGATGGGCAAGCCTTCCCGTAGGAGATGCTGAAGCACCTTCTGCACTTCGCCCAGCGTGAGGAGGTCGGGCACCACCTCCTGCACGACCACGGGGTTGTGCTCCTTGAGGTTATCCAGCAGTTGCTGAACCTCCGCACGCCCCAGAAGGTCAGCCGCATGGTGGCGCACAATCTCGGTCAGATGCGTGGCGACAACGGCAGACGCTTCCACCACGGTGTAGCCGAGCCGTTCTGCCTGCTCGCGCTGGTGAGGCTCAATCCAGTAAGCCCGCATCCCAAACACCGGCTCGGTGGTCGCAACGCCTTGAATGGGGGGCGCGTCGGTCGCCGAGGGCATCGCCAACAGCATGCGCGGCTGAACCTCCGCCTGCGCAACCACCTCACCACGGACTTTGATTTGGTACTGGAGCGGTCGCAAGCGCACATTATCGCGCACCCGCACAGAGGGCATCACGAAACCCAAGTCGGTCGCCAGCTGGCGTCGGATAGCGGAGATGCGTTCCAACAGGTCGCCCCGCTGGTTCGGGTCTACGAGGGGCATCAAGCCATACCCAATCTCCAGTTCAATCGCGTCCACCTTGAGCATCGGCAGAACCGCCTCGGGTCCGGTGGGCATCGGTTCTGTGGGTTGTGCAACGCCCTCTTGGCTCTCGGTTGGCTCAGGGGCAGGGAGGAGGTTCGTTCGGCTCGCCAAGTAGCCCAGCCCTGCCAGCGCCAACCCCACCAGAATGAACTGCGGTTTGGGAAAACCGGGCACCAACGCCAACAGACCAATCGCTGCACCAGCGCCCATCAGCACACGCGGGTACTGAAGGACTTGGCTCACCACATCCTGCCCCATCGCCTGCTCGGTGGAAGCGCGCGTCACGAGCAAACCTGTTGCCGTGGAGATGAGCAGGGCAGGTATCTGCGCTACCAACCCCTCACCTACTGTCAGCAAGGTGTAGGTCTGGAGCACGGTCATCGCATCGCCCTGACCTCTCAGGAAACCCACAGCGAATCCGCCGATGATATTGATGAGGATAATCAAGATGGCTGCGATGGCGTCGCCTTTGACAAACTTGCTGGCACCGTCCATCGCCCCGTAGAAGTCGGCTTCCATCTCGACGGCGCGTCGGCGTCGGCGTGCCTCATCTTGGTCAATCAGCCCGGCGTTCAGGTCGGCGTCGATAGCCATCTGCTTGCCGGGCATGGCATCTAAGGTAAAGCGCGCAGCGACCTCTGCCACCCGTCCCGCACCGTTCGTGATGACCACAAACTGCACCACCACCAAGATGAGGAACGCCACCACACCCACCACAAAGTCGCCCCCCAACACGAAGTTGCCGAAGGTCTCAATCACATAGCCTGCGCTACCCGTGCCCAGAATCAACTTGGTCGCTGCGATACTCAACGCCAATCGGAAGAGGGTCGTCACCAACAGCAACGCCGGGAAGACCGAGAACTGCAGGGGGTTCGTGATATTGACCGCCATCAGCGCAATCAAGATGGACACCGCAAAGTTGACCACCAAGCAGGTGTCCAGCATCCACTTTGGTAGTGGCAAGATAAGAATCGTCACCACTACCAGAATCGCCAGCGCAATCAGCAGGTCCGAGTGGCGTAGCGCACGCGTGAGCCAATGAGCCAGTCCCATACCCAGTAAGATTGTCGGCATCGGAGGGGGGTATCCTTATAGCATGGCTCAAGTGCGAAATGTCGTGGTGGTGGGCACGCGTCGTAGTCCCGACTCGGTGAAGATTGCGGAGTACTACGCTCAGAAGCGCGGCTTGCCCCGCACCCATGTCTGCCTCATCGATTGTGTGCCCCAAGAGGAAGTGGCACTGGTAGACTACCGCGATACGATAGAAAAACCGGTCTACGAGCACCTGAACCGGCAACGACTGAGCACCAGCGTGGACTATCTCGTGCTCACGCGCGGGGTTCCGTTGCGCATTCGCGAGGGCGGTTTTTCGGTCGACTCCCTGCTGATGAGCGCGCCTCTGAACTTACCGCTCGTGCGTGAACCCGGTAAAATCTATCGGAACCCCTATTATGCCCTTAACGAACCGTTCTCGCGCCGGAAGCACGGCTTCTACCTCGCTACACGCTTGGACGGCTACACGATGGAACATATTCTGGCGTTGGTGGACAATAGCCTCAAAGCGCGCCGTGCGAACGGTGTGTTCGTGATGGATATGGACCCCAAACGCAACGGGAGTGACTATCGGCGCATCAACGAGTCGATTCGCAAGGCAGGTCAACTCCTGCGCCAGCGCGGCTTCGAGGTCATTCTGGATGAGGGGGAAAACTTTGTGGGAGCGGTGAGCAATGTGATGGGCTACTACTCGTGGGGTAGCAACGACCACAACTTCAACCTGATGAGCTACCGGAGCCTGCGTTTCCTGCCCGGCTCCATCGCTGAGACGGCGGTCTCCACCAGCGCACGCACCTTCAATCGTACCGATAAAGGACAGTCGCTGATTGCTGACCTGATTGCTCAGGGCGTAACAGGGGTCAAAGGGTATGTCTCAGAACCGTTCACGGCAGCCCTCTGTCCTGCTGACCTGCTATTTGACCACTACACGCGAGGGCGCAACCTTGCGGAGGCGTTCTGGTCTGCCACGCCGTTCGTGATGTGGAAAGACCTCGTGATAGGCGACCCCCTCTGCCGTCCCTTCGCCAGCAGGTAGCAGGAATCGCCCCGCTCTTCAACGAATCTTCTAACAGGAGGCGAGAGCGTGGAAGAACCTATCAAGCGTTCAGAAGCCGTTGAGAAGGAGTACACGCAGGCAGTCATCTATGGTATCGTCGGACTGGTGTCGGCGGGGTTGACCTTCCTGTTTTGGCGTTATGGTGGAATGTTCTACTCGTTTTCGTGGGGGTTCGGGCTGGTCTGGCTCGGTTCGTGGGCGTACGCAGGCTGGAGCTACTATAAGACTCGCCAAATCCCCTCGTATCCTGTAGAGTGCCCCTTCTGTAAAAGAACCGTAGAGTTTACTGCCCAACCCCAATCGGACTTCACCTGCGACTACTGCCTCAAACGCGTGCCGATAGAGAATGGGCGTGTGTTGGATGTGATAGCGGTCAAGTGTCCCCACTGCGGTTCCACCGAGCAGGTCTCCACGCGGGCGTCGGTGGTGATTTGCGAGCAGTGCCAGCGTGAGTTCCCCGTAAAGTCCACAGCGCGCACTCAGGTCTCAATGCCTCTGCCTAAAGATGTGCAGATGCCCCTGCCCAAAGACGCCCCGACTATCCAGCAGGAGGAAGACAACCGCGCCTACGAGCTGGTGCTTCTGGGAGTAGACCGCCACAAGGAAGAGCGCGCTATCCAGCACTTGGAATCGTTCCTAACATTGAACCGCCCCGATGTGAAGAAGCTACTGGAGAGCGTGCCGATGGTGCTACTGACGAACCTCCCTCATCGCAAAGCGCACTCACTGGCACGCGAGTTCCAAGAGCATGGGGTTCTGGTGGAGATACGCGTGCTGGATGACCCCAACCGCGTGCCAACCCCTTGGTAGACCGTTCAGTTCGAGACCATGCGCTGAATGAGATCGGGCACTGCCTGAATCGCCTCAGAGAGCTTGTCGGGGTGCTTGCCTCCCGCTTGCGCGAAATCGGGTTTGCCACCGCCTGAACCGCCCACCCGTTGAGCCATCTCGCGCACCAGGTTCCCCGCGTGAAGCCCTTTCTGAACCCACTCGGGGGCAACCTTGACGACCAACACGACCTTGCCATCCAGGCTGGAACCGAGCGCTACGACACCTGCACCTCTTTGGATTAAGCGGTCTGCCAGCGCGCCCATCGCCTTCGGGTCGGCGTTGGAGAGGGCGTGGGCGACGACGGGTACTCCCGCTATCTCCTGTGGCTCCATCTCACCGACCGCTTGGGCAACTTGGCTCTGCTTGAGGCGTTCCAGCTCGTGTTGAAGCTCCCGTATCTGCCGTGCCAACCGCTCGACAGCGCGGGGCAGTTCGGGCACAGGGGTCTGAAGGCGCTCCGCCACCTCGTGGAGGGCACGCTCACGCTCTTGGAGCCAACGGTACAGACCGTGCCCAGTGAGCGCCTCCACACGACGCACACCCGCCGAAACACTCGACTCGTGGATTATCTTGAACAGCCCCGATTCGACCGTGTTCTTGAGGTGCGTTCCACCACACAACTCCAACGAGAAGCCCGGAATCTCCACCATGCGCACCCGCGCCCCATACTTTTCACCAAACAACATCATCGCACCACGCTGGCGTGCTTCCTCAATCGGCACCTCGTTGTAGACACGGACTTCCAACTCTTCCAGAATCTTCTCGTTGACCAGTGTCTCTATCTGCTCCAGCTCCTGCGGGCTAACTGCGCGAGGATGGGTAAAGTCAAAGCGCAATCGGTCCGGAGCGACCAGTGAACCCGCCTGAGCCACATGGGTTCCCAGCACGGTACGGAGCGCTGCGTGCAAAAGATGGGTCGCTGTGTGATTGCGCATAATATCTAACCGTCGGCTGGCGGGCACACGCGCATGGACAGTCTGTCCCAAACTCAGTTCGCCCTGCAGAATGCGTACATGGTGAAAATAGTAATCGTTCGCCTTTTGGGTATCCAGTACCTCTGCGTGTCCGCCGTCCCACTCTATAAAGCCTGTATCCCCGACCTGTCCTCCCGACTCGGCATAGAACGGGGTGCGGCTCAGCACGACCTCCACCTGCTGCCCTGCGTGCGCAGCGGGGATGAGACTACCTTCGTGCACCAGCCCAACCACCTGCGCCGCTTCTTCCAGTCGGTCATATCCGACAAATTCGGTCGGTGGCGCTTGCTTCGCCAGTTCGGCGAGCGCTGACCCGGTCTGGACAAACAGTTTCTCGGAGATTCCGCTCGCCTCTCGGGCACGCTGACGCTGTTCTTCCAGTGCGGTGTGGAAGCCCTCGATATCCACTGCGATACCGCGTTCCTGAGCCACCTCTTGGGTCAGCTCCAACG
>JBDNDR010000259.1:0-3661 GCA_046718995.1 Fimbriimonadales bacterium | reverse complement strand
GCCGCGTCTGAGGAGCGTCAGGAAACTCAAGCCTCCATATCCGCTAATTTCCACAAGTTTACTTGGCAACCGCACGGCTCCCAGTTTACCATTATTGAGCCTGTTCCCGAAGAGTGTCTGATAATTGCGGTTAAGAAACCACCCCAACTCGATCAGGAAGCAGTGCTTAGGTCGTTAGGTTTCGAAGAAGATTGGATTAGCGTCACCCGCAGGAAATCTGCCCACGAGTGACGCTGTCTTATCTTCTCAGGACTATCTATAGGGGTAGTTAGCCTCTCCACCTGATGCCCTGCTCGCCTAACTGCTCGTAGGTACAGGGAGCATAGGCAGGCACCCGCTGGGCAATCTCCTGCATCACCTCACGCGGGTTGAAGGGAGGTACTTTGCTCAACGCCTTCAGCCACAGGTCCGCAAAAATCACCCAGTCGGGCTTGCTTTCGCCCAGTGGCTCGTGGGCGCGCCAGAACCGCTGAACGCGTCGCTCCCAGTTGGTGTAGGTGCCTTCCGTCTCGGTGAACGGACAAGCAGGCAACAGCAGGTCGGCATACTGCGCGCTCTCGGTCATCAGCACATCCTGCACAACAACGAAATCGCAGGCGCGCAAGGCACGCTCCGCTAATGTGGGGTCATAATGCTCCACGAGGGGATTAGCACCCGTTAGATAGAGCACCTGAACCTCGCCTGACAGACAGGCTTGATAGATACCATCGGTATTCAGACCCTCGTTGGTAGGCAGTGAGACACCCCACGCCTGCTCAAACTGGGCGCGTGCGTCTGCATCACTAAGGGGCAGATAGCCGGGCAGTCGGTTCGGTAGCACTCCCAGGTCGCGTGCGCCCTGCTCGTTCGTGCCGATGGGCATCAGGTTCAGCCCGCCCTCTTCACGCAGATGGTTGCCCGTGAGCTGGGTGAAGGCGACAAGCGCATCCACCAGCTCGCTGGCTGAGGGATGGTTCCAAACCTTCTCACCCGCCAGAATGAGCGTGCTGGGCGCCTCGGCGATAGTGCGTGCCACCGCGAGTAAGGTGTCGGTAGGCACCCCCGTCTTGTCTTGGGTGGCAGTGGGAGTCGCATCGGATACCAGCGCGCGGAGCCACTCCGCCTCGCGGTACTCTGCCAGACGCTCGCTGGGCAGCAGGTCTAATAGGCAGTGGAGAAGCCCCTTGAGCAGCGCCAGCTCACTGCCGGGTTGGTACCGCAGACTGTGCTGAGCGAACTCCTCGACGGCGTTCGGCACTGGGTACGCAACGAGCACATTCACGCCATAGTGTCGGTGCGCCTTGCGTGTGCGCAGGAACACCATCGGCTGTTCCTCCACCAGGTCGCTCCCGAACACGAACACCAGCGAGGTCGCTTCCAGGTCGCGGTACTCGTTGGCGGTGGCAGGCTTGCCGAGCTTCGCCGTTACCTGAGCCTGCAGGTCGCCCTGATAGCGGGTGGTGCGATGGTCGATATGGTTGGTCTGGAACGCCCCACGCAGGAGCTTCTGGAACAGGTAGAGCGCCTCGTTGCTCAGGCGATGCCCCGCGATTCCAGCGACGGCGCCCTGTGCCTCGCGCACGCGACTGAGCAGGAGGTCGTAAGCATCGCTCCAGCGAATCGGTTCCCAATCTTTGCCTCGGCGTACCATCGGCTGGGTCAGGCGGTTGGGCGCGTGCATATAGGTCTGTTCGAACTTGCCCTTGTCGCATGTCCATGTCTCGTTCACGGCGGGGTTCTCGCGGGCGTTAATTCGCACCGTCTTGCCCGAACGGCTATCGAGATACAGGTTGCACCCGTTAGGGCACATGGAGCAGACGGTCTTTTGCGTGACGATGTCCCACGGACGGGCACGGAACCGATAGGTTCGGCTGGTGAGCGCTCCGACGGGACAGATTTCAATCACATTCCCGCTGAACCGGCTGGTGAACTCGGTGAGCTGGAAGGTGTGGGGCTGCATCTGCGCTCCACGGAACAGGAAGGCGAGCTGGGCATCGCCTGATACCTCTTCGGTAAAGCGCACACACCGCCCACACTGAATACACCGCTCCAAATCCAACGCCACATACTTAGAGAGTGGGAACGCTTTCGGCAGGTGGCGTTTGATTTCGATGTATCGGCTCGTGGAGGGACCATAGAACTGTGTGTTGTTCTGCAGGGGACACTCGCCTCCCCGGTCGCAAATCGGGCAGTCCAGCGGGTGATTGATGAGCAGGAACTCCAGCACGGCACGCCGGTCTTTCACCAACTGCTCGGTCTCCGTCCAGACCACCAGCCCCTCTGTACAGGGGAGCGTGCAGGACGCTTGGGGCTTGGGCATCTTGCGTACCGAGCCGTCGGGCATCTTCGTGCCGACCTCCACCAAGCACATGCGGCACATCCCGACAGGCTTCATATATTTGTGGTAGCAAAAGATGGGGATGTCTATGTCCAAACGCTTCGCCGCGTCTACAAGCAGTTCGCCCTCAGGTACTTGCAGGGGGATACCGTTGATTTCAATCGTCACCAGTTTCGGCTCAACATTCTTCGGCTTCGGCATAGAGCGACCTCCAGACAGCACCGATATTGTACCTGCTACCGGGCAGGAACACTTTGTTCTGGGGCGAAACGGTTTTCAGGCAGGAGGTTGCCATGCTCTCACTCCGACTCTGTGGGATGGTGCTGATGATGGCGACAGTGATGACAACACTGGCAAATGAGGCGACAATCAAGGTCAACGCGCGCGAACGAGGTATCCCGATTAGCCCCGTGTTGTGGGGAATCTTTTTTGAGGAAATCAATCACGCAGGCGATGGGGGCTTATACGCCGAGCTGGTGCGCAACCGCTCCTTTGAAGATGCCGACACTCCTGAGGCGTGGACGCTTCTTCCCTCCAACCGCGATAGCCAGATAGCAATAGACACACGCCAACCGCTTCACCCGAACACGCCGCGTAGCCTACGATGGGAGATTGGCGCCGGCGAGGGACCCGCCCTTCTGGCAAATGATGGCTATTGGGGCATCGCTGTACGCAAAGGTAAGTCCTACCGCCTGACATTCTACGCTCGGTGTGCGCCTGCCTTTCGTGGGACGCTAACCGTGAGCCTCCAGAGCCAATCGGGTAAGGTCTACGCCCAAAAGACCGTGCGTGGCTTGGGCACAGAGTGGAAACCGTTCCAGACTCTCCTCCGTTCCCAAGCGAATGACCCCCAAGCGCGGTTAGTCTTATCGGTGGATACGCCGGGGGTCTTGTGGCTGGATGGGGTCTCGCTGATGCCGGTGGATACCTTCAAGCGTCGCCCGAACGGTCTGCGCGCCGACTTGGCTCAGATGTTGGCGGAGTTGCGTCCGTCGTTTGTGCGCTTTCCCGGAGGATGTTTTGTAGAGGGCAACACGATGGCGAGCGCCCTGCGCTGGCGTAATACTGTCGGCGACTGGATAGAGCGTCCTACACGCTGGTGCTTGTGGGGCTACCATAGCACTCAAGGGCTGGGGCTACTGGAATATCTCCAGATGAGCGAAGACCTCGGCGCTGAACCGATGCTCGTGGTGAACTGTGGGATGGCGTGCCAATACCGAACTACCGAAGCCGCACCGTTAGAGCAGCTGGATGAGTGGATAGAGGATGCTCTCTTTGCGATTGAGTATGCGATTGGCGACCCCACCACTCCTGCTGGCGCGCTCCGAGCAAAGCACGGACGCC
>JBDNDR010000258.1:0-3673 GCA_046718995.1 Fimbriimonadales bacterium | reverse complement strand
ATAGGCAGTCCCCAAGTTGTGTTGCGTCCTTGCCCAGTCTTGTGGAAAGTCGGCTTCGGTGAACACCCGCAACGCCGCCTGATAGCACGCCATCGCCTGCTGGAGGTTCTCCAAACGGTCGCCCATTGGCAGTTGAAGATAGACAGTTCCCAAGTTGCGTTGTGTACCCGCCCACTCCCGCGGAAAGTCCGCCTCCGTGTAGACCCGCAACGCCGCCTGATAGCACGCCATCGCCTGCTGGAGGTTCTCCAAACGGTCGCCTGTCAGCAGGTCAGCGTAGGCATTCCCCAAATTGAGTTGCGTCATCGCCCACTCCTGCGGAAAGTCCGCCTCAGTGAACACCCGCAACGCCGCTTGATAGTGCTCAATCGCCGCCTTCATCACGGCAGAGCGTGGCACAGTAGGGGTTTTCCATAGTACATAGCCGAACATAAAATGTGTCTCTGCCCATAGTTTGTCGCCCAGCCTACGACGGTCAGCATCGTCCAGTTCAATCTCCGACCAGAGTACCAGTAACCTCCGAGCCTCGGCTATCCGCAGCTCGCTGAGAGCAGTTTTGTGCATGTCTGTCCACTCCCTCAGCGTCTCTTCTGAGTCAAGCGTCCAGCGATGAAACCAGTGGAGCGTCAGTTCGTCCCGCTCTTGCCAGTAGTCCCGAAACCACTGATGCACTTTCGTGGCGTCGCTGGGTGCGATGCGCGCACGAAGCACATCGCGCATCGTCTTGTGCAAAGTATAGAAGCCGTTTGGCAGTGGCTCAACAAAGGAGAAACCTTTGAGCCGCTCCCAGCCTGCACGCCCGTTGTGGTGCTGACGCTCGGTGTCCAGAGCCAACGCAGACGCCTCGTCAAAGCGGGGGGTCAGGCTCAGTTCGGTGACCCAGAGTTCCATCGCACGGCTATGGAGCGACTTGAGGAAGCGCGTCGCCAGTTCGGTTGCCACACGTTGGCTGGGGATGCCCCTGAACAGTTCGGGTGAGGGGTCACTTCCTTCGCTATGGCGCGTGTTCAGAACAATCTCCGCACACAGCGCAAGGTACAGGGGATGACAGTTGAGCGACGGTCCTGGCTCGGTATCACAGCAGTTGATGATGGCTTCTTGCAAGGGCGATGCGGGCTGGTCGGGCGGTTCCCCAATCCCACACTTGGCGAGGAAGGCTTGGGCATCTTGGGACGACAGCCCGCCCAACAGGTGCTGGTCTAAGAGTTCGTTCCAGTCGAGGTCATCATCCGCCCACAGCAGTCGGTCGCGCCCGCTGATGACGAGCAAGACGCCAATCTCCAAACAGTACTCCGCCAGTTGGCGCACCCACTCGTCGAGCAGGCGCGCTTGTGCCGAGTTGCCCCCCTCGCGCCCCGTCCAAAGCGCCTCATAAGTATCCAAAAACAGCACTCCCTTACACGCCTTGCCTTCGCGTGGCTTGAGGTGGCTCTGTAGGTCTTGCGCAAAGCGACGGATTAGCTCATCGTGCAGAGCCTCTTCACGATGCATAGCGAGGTCGCGCAGTTCAAGCACATCTTTCGTTCCCCCCACTTGGCGCACCCATTTTTCCAAGACGGGGAACCTGAGCACAGTTCGCTCGACGAACACATCCAAGCCCTGCAGGGGCGCTTGAAAAAGGACGCTGGCGAATTCAAGGGCGTCGCGCAGGTTGGGGTTGGTACGGATAAGTGGAGGCGGGTCGCCTCCCTCACGCGCCACAATCATCGCCCAGCACAGGTCAAAGCGCGGGAACTGCACCCCGAAGTGGCTCTCCAAATCAGTGCGTAGCCGTATGAGCACTTCGCGGTGGGCGAGCGCCTGGGCGCCCACACTCTCGAGGTCAACCCGTGTGTAGGGAACCGGGGGGTTGAACTGCTTCAGCTCCTCACACAGCTTTTGCACGAGCGTGGTCTTCCCAACGCCTCCCACGCCGTAGAACACCAGCACGCGCAGGGGGTCGCCCTCCCCAGCGTGAATATAGCGCATGAACGCCTCGATGAACCCCTCCCGGTTCGTGAAGTATCTCGAGGCGGCGACCTGCGTGATACTCTGGGATGGCTCCGAAGGCTTGCGTCGCATGAGTTATTCCTCTTCTTTCATGCTATTACTTCCTATTACTTCGTTCAGGGTTGGGGCTACTCCTCCGCTTCGGCTTCGGCGCGCTCTATGAGTGCGTGGGTTCGTAGCACATGAAGTCCCGCGTGCATGGCATCGTGTTCTCTGCCCATCGCCTTGTAGCCCTGCCACGCATCGGCATAGCATTCGCGTGCCCTACGCAGGGGTTCGAGTTCGCCCGTCTCGTCGGCTAAATCGGAATAGATTTGACCCAGTGTGTATTGGGTTCGTGTCCACTCTTCGGGGTACTCTTCAAAGGTGAAGACCGTTAGTCCCTCTTCGAAGTGGGCTACTGCTTTTTGGAGGTTTTCGCGTCGGTCGCCCGTCGGCAGTGCGGCGTAGATACTGCCGATGTTGTTCATCGTTCGTGCCCAAGACGCTGGGAACGCCGTTTTCGTCCACACCTTGAGCGCCAACTGAAAGCAATCTAGCGCTCTAAGTAGGTTTTGGGTTTTGTCGCCGTCGGGCATATTGAAGAAAGTGGTTGCCAAGTTGCTGAAGGTGGATGCCCAGTGGTCTGGGAATTCGGTTTCGTTGTAGACTCGCAGGGCGGCTGTGAAGTGTTCCACTGCCTTCTGGGCGTTCTGGTGCCTGTCGCCGATGGGTAGGTTCGCGTAGGCGATACCCAAGAAGCTGTGTGCGTCCGCCCACTGTTCAGGGAACTTGTCCTCTGTGAAGGCGGTCAGCACCGCTTCAAAATGTTCGATGGCTTCTAAAAAAGCGGGGATGCCCAGCAGTTCGGCGGTTTTCAGTTTAACCCCACCGAGCGTAGTATGCATTTTGCCCCAGAGTTCATCGCCGATGCGTTGGCGGGTTTCCTCGTCGAGCGGGAGGTCTGCCCACCACTCCAGCAGTCGCCACATCGCGCCGATCTGGTTTTGTGCGAGGGGTGTTCGGATGAGTGTTTCCCATTCTTCCAGTGCGCCCTGTGGGTCTTGCCACCAGCGCTGACGCCACCGCTGCATACGCTCACTCCGCATCGTTCATGCCTCCACCTATGGCTAAGGATACCCCAGCCAGTCTGCTGAGTGCCAGCGAAGCATCTCTGTTTTTACCTCACCCCCAGCCCCTCTCCGCAAGCAGAGAGGGGAGCCGTTCCCGTCATGCTGAGCGGAGCGAAGCATCTCAACAAGACCCTTCGCCTGCGGCTCAGGGTGACGGATGAACGCCTCAGGCAGAAATGCCCCAACCCGTCATGCTGAGCGAAGCGAAGCATCTCAACAAGACCCTTCGCCTGCGGCTCAGGGTGACGGAGGAACACTTGAGGCAGAAACGCCCCACCTCGTCATGCTGAGCGTCCCCACCCTGTCATGCTGAGCGTCAGCGAAGCATCTCAACAAGACCCTTCGCCTGCGGCTCAGGGTGACGGAGGAACACTTGAGGCAGAAACGCCCCAACCCGTCATGCTGAGCGCCAGCGAAGCATCTCAGACCCTTCGTTCCGCTCAGGGTGACGAATGGGGTACGGCTCAGGGTGACGGCGAAGGGACTTTCAGGGGGACGGGGGGCGTGGAAGCCAACACTCGGTTCCCCTTGCCTCAGGGGGAACCTGAAGGAGGGGGTCAGCGTTCCAATCC
>JBDNDR010000257.1:0-3699 GCA_046718995.1 Fimbriimonadales bacterium | reverse complement strand
CGGCTTCACCGATATGTCTCAGCGACAGCTGTTTGATTTACTTATCAAAGTAAATGGGGTGGGACCGAAACTGGCACTCAACCTGATGAGTTCTGCTGAGCCTGAGGTGCTGGCGCGTGCTATTGGGCGCAAAGACACACGCTATCTCAAGAGCCTGCCGGGAGTGGGAGCCAAACTTGCCGAGCGAATCGTGCTGGAGTTAGCGGATACGGTCGCCGAGTTCGCTTTTGAACGCCAAGTCGAGCGGTTGGCGGTGCAAAGCCGTTCCAGCCAGATAGACTTTGAGGCGCTCGTGGAAGGGCTTGTCCAGCTGGGCTACACGAAGCGCGACGCTCAAAATGCTCTTCAGGCTGTTCTGAACGAGAACCCACAAGCCGATGAGGCGGCTCTGATGCGCCTCTGCTTAGCACGGCTCAGTCCTCGCCGATAAGTGGCGCACAGGTTGCAGGAGTTGCTCTCAATCCATCGAACAGGGTAGTGTGCCAGCAAGCGGTTGGGTCTTAGCAGTCGTAAACCAGAAGGGTGGGGTCGGCAAAACGACCACTGCGGTTAACCTTTCGGCGGGTTTAGCCTCGCTGGGGGAACCTACCTTGCTGATTGATGCTGACCCCCAAGCGAACGCTACAAGCGGATTCGGCTTGGGATCCAACGACTATGAGTATGACCTCTTTACGCTCGTTCAGTCTGCTGTTGAACCGCAGGAGAAGGTCGATATTGACCAAGTGATTCTGCACGCGGTGCGTCCTAATCTGGATTTAATTCCAGCGAGTATTGATTTAGCTGGTGTAGACCTTCTCTTAGCCTCACGGATTGCCCGCGAGACAATCCTGCGCACGCTCCTACGAGACCTACGTGCGCGCTACCAGTGGGTGATTGTTGACACTCCACCTTCGCTGGGTTTGCTTACAGTCAATGCGCTGACAGCTGCCGACGGACTGATTGTGCCGCTCCAGTGTGAGTATTACGCTCTGGAGGGGCTGAGCCAACTGATGCACACGATTGACCTCATTCGTCAGACGCTGAACCCGAATCTGGAGGTTTGGAAGGTTGTGCTCACTATGTATGACATACGCACCCGATTGGCAGAGCAGGTAGAGAGCGAGGTACGCAAGTTTTTTGGTGCTAAGGTCGCTAACACAGTAATCCCCCGCAATGTGCGGATTGGAGAATCCCCCAGTTTTGGGCAACCGGTGATTGAATACGACCCCCGCTCTAAGGGCGCGGTTGCCTATCTTCAGTTGGCAGAGGAGGTGCATGATTATGGCGCGTCGCGGTCTCGGTAAAGGCTTGAGTGCTCTTATTGGGCGCGAGGACTTCTCGGAGGCATTAGTCAAAGAGATTCCAATCGCTCAGATACGGTCTAACCCCTACCAACCCCGTCAGCAGTTCGATGAGGAGTCCCTACGCGAGCTTGCCGACTCCATTCGTCAGTTGGGGGTCATCCAACCGATTATTGTGCGTCAGGAAAGCGCTGAGGATTATGTACTTATTGCGGGTGAGCGACGCTTGCGCGCTTCTCAGATGGCAGGCTTAGAGCGCATCCCAGCGATTGTGCGCTCCCCTTCGGAGCAACAGATGCTGGAAATGGCGCTGGTGGAGAATGTTCAGCGCGAGGATATTAACCCCATCGACGCCGCTCTGGCGTACAAACGATTAATGGAAGAGTTCGGCTTGACGATGGAGCAGGTTGCTCAGCGTGTTGGGAAGAGCGTGCCTGCGATTTCCAACACTATCCGCCTTCTCCAGTTGCCTGAGTACATCGTCGACAGCATTAAGCAGGGTCTCATCAGCGAAGGTCATGGGCGTGCTTTGCTGATGGTGAAGGATGCTGTTCAGCAGAAACAGCTTTGGGAAAAGATTACTGCCGACGGTTTGAGTGTGCGCGCAACCGAGCATCAAGCACGCGAACTTCGCTTGGAGATGAACAATCCCCCTCGTGTCAACTCTTCCGCGCCTCAGCCCGGCTCGGTGCCTCCCGAAATCAAGGCTTTGGAGTATAACCTCAGCGCCTATCTTGGCACGCGCGTTCAGGTGGTACAGGTCGCTGGTGGGAGCGGGCGCATCGTGATAGAGTTCTATTCGGAGGAAGAGCTGGGTCGGATTTTAGAGATTATCGCACCTGAAGGGCTGTAAGTGTGCGAACAAGGGGTTTTCCCGTGAAAACCCGCTGGGAGACAACCATGAACAAAGCACGAGAAAAGGCAAGAGAGCGATTCAGAGCGCACCGCTTCGGACTGTTCGTCCACTGGGGAGTCTACTCCCTTCTCGGACGAGGCGAATGGGTCATGCACCACGAGAAAATCCCCGTCCAAGAGTACGAAAAACTCTACCCCCAGTTCAACCCCATACTCTACAACGCTCGCGAATGGGTTGCTTTAGCCAAGCGCGCCGGAATGCGCTATATCACCATCACCGCAAAACACCACGATGGGTTCTGCATGTACGATAGCCAACACACCGACTACAAAATCACAAACACACCCTTCAAACGCGATGCCATAAGCGAACTCGCACGCGAATGCAAACGACAGTACATCGACCTCATCTTCTACTACTCCCCTCTGGATTGGCACCACCCCGCCTACAAGAGCGACTGGGAAACCTATACACGCTACTGGCACAGCCAAGTCTTAGAACTGTTTGAAAAGTACCAACCTGCTGGCATTTGGCTGGACGGCTGCTGGGAAAAGCCAGAGAACCTAGACAAGACATGGAAACTAAGCCAACTCTATCAGGCAATCCGCAAAATCAAACCCGATGCCATCATCGGAAACAACCATCACCAGACACCCCTGCCCGACGAAGACATCCAAACCTTTGAACAAGACCTACCCGGAGAGAACAAAGTAGGGTTCAACCCTGTAGGCATGGTAGAGAACGCCCTCTACGAAACCTGCATGACCATCAACAACAGCTGGGGATATAACGCAGGCGACACCAACCATAAAAGTACTCACGAGCTCATTCGCAACCTTGCTATCTGCGCCTCACGCGATGCGAACCTACTACTCAATGTGGGTCCTAAGCCCGATGGAACAATCCAGCCTGAACATGTCGAGCGCTTAGAAGCCATAGGACGCTGGCTCAAAGTCAACGGCGAGGCAATCTACGGAACACGCGGGCGCGTCATACCAGAAACACCCTGGGGAGGTTGCACGCAGAAGGACAAGGCACTCTATCTCCATGTGTGGCAACCACCCCAAGAGCGAACCCTCAAAATCAGTGGCATTCAAACCCAAGTCATTCGCGTTGCTCTGATTGAAACCAAAGCCAACCTCAACTTCCATCGGCACAACCAAGACTTAGTGATTGAGCTTCCCGAAGTATTGCCCGACCCTGCTGACACCATCATCAAAGTAGAGGTGAAATAAATGGAACGTTCTGAAAGACTGTTAGACGCAGGTAAAGCTGTTCTGCTGATTGTAGATATGCAAGCACGCCTGCTTGAGCCCATCAAGGTCGCTCATAAAATCACGCGCAACATCCATCGCCTATGCCAGATTGCTAAAACACTGGAGGTTCCTACCCTTGCCACAACCCACAACGCTGAAAAGCTGGGTGGTATCACTACCGAGTTTGAAAACGAGGCGTGGTACAACGAAGCCATCGACAAACTCACTTTCTCCTGCTTGGGTTCCGACCTCTTCCTGCGCCGTTTTCAAGAGATTGGGCGCCCCCAAGTGCTGTTGACTGGCATTG
>JBDNDR010000256.1:0-3701 GCA_046718995.1 Fimbriimonadales bacterium | reverse complement strand
TTGACAAACGGGACGCAGTTCACTCCTCAAAGTCGCCGCTTTCGCCTTGCGGACGCGAGGGACCGTAGCCAGGCACGGGGCGCGAGGGCACGATGGAGGTCACGGCATGCTTGTAGACCAGCTGGACGGGCTTGCCGGGGCTTTCCAATAGGATGGTAAACGCGTCAAACCCGCGCACGATGCCTCGCAGTTGGAGCCCACCGCTCAAATAGATGGTGACGCCTATGCCTTCCTTGCGCACCTGATTCAAAAACATATCCTGCAAATTAATCGCTTTAGCCATTCTAAAGACCTCCCTGCTCCTCTATCGTCGTTCGCAGTTCCTGTGCAATCATCTCAGCAGAGTCGTTACTACTCTCTATCCAAAGAATGCCCGGCTCTTTCCGGAACCAGGTCATCTGTCGCTTTGCAAACCGCCTTGTGTCGCGTTTCCACTGCCGTACTGCCTCCTCAAGAGACACCCGATTTTGAAGATACGCCACCAGATGGCGGTAGCCCAACCCTTTGAGGGCGGGTAGGTCTATATTGTACCCGCTTTGCAACAGATTTCGCACTTCTTGCAACATCCCTTGTGCCATCATTTGGTCGACTCGTGCATCGATCCGCTGATAGAGCATCTCGCGCGGGAGGGTCAAGCCGAACTTGAGCGCAGGCAACTCCGCCTCAGTTCGCGACTGCCACCGACTGATGGGCACCCCCGTCATCTGGTAGACCTCCAGCGCCCGCACAATCCGTACTGCATCGTTGGGGTGGATACGACTGCCCGCGACCGGGTCGATTGCCATCAAGCGTTGGTGGAGGGCGGGCGCACCCTGTTGTTGAACCTCTGCCATCAGCTCCGCACGCAGGTCAGGGTCAGCAGGTGGAGGTGCTAAGCTGAACCCGTGCAAAAGCACCCTGAGGTAAAGCCCCGTGCCACCGACCAACAGCACGCGCTTGCCCCGCGCTTGAATTGCCTCCATCGCTTGGAGAGCGAGCTCGCGGAACTTGGCAGCGGTGAACACCTCGTCCGGGTCGGCGACATCTATCAGGTGGAACCGCACGCGCCGCTGCTCTTCTAAAGTGGGTTTCGCCGTGCCGATATCGAGACCGCGATAGACCGCCCCCGAATCGACCGAAATAATCTCACCCTCCAGCAACTCCGCCAACCGAATCCCGACCGCCGTTTTGCCCACCGCCGTCGGTCCCACGATTGCAATCAACGGCTTCATCCCTCGTAAGTGTACCTACACCGAACCCAATCCACAGATGGAACGACCGATGTGGGAGCGGTGACCGTGAGTTACCTGAAAACGGCTATGAGACGCTTACTGAGTTTGGGGATTCTTTTGGGATTGTGCAGCACCGTTTGGCAGGGCGTGGCACAGGAGCGGTGGTTCCAAGCCGACCCAAGCCAACCAGGCGCCTATTATGTGGCTGGTGAGCTGGTTGTTGGACTATCAGAGTATGAGCCGAACGCTTTGGCACGCCAAGCGATGGTCTTTACTGGGTACCCCATCCGGTTTGACCCGGCGACCAATACCTATGTTGTACGGCTGGCACGGGGGATTGATGTCGAGAGCGCACGCCAGTTTCTGAGCCTGATGCCCGGTGTCCGCTATGCCGAGCCGAACTATCTGGCGTCGGTATGTAATACGCCCAACGACCCACGCTATTCGGGGCAGTATGCGCTCCAACGCATTCAGGCACATCTCGCATGGACTATCTGGAACCCTCAAAGTCCGACCCATATCGCGATTGTGGACACGGGCATCGACTATAACCACCCTGACCTGAGCCAAAAGATGCGGCGGCGTTCTGATGGCTCGGTCTACGGCTACAACGCCATCACCAACACGCCCAACGCTTGGGACGACCACGGACACGGCACACACTGCGCCGGGATTGCGGGCGGGCATATCAATAATGGGGTCGGCATCGCGGGCGTGGCGGGCTGGAACCCCTCCAACGCAAACGCCCAGCAGTTTGTTCAACTGATGCCCGTCAAGGTATTGACCGCGCAAGGCTATGGAACCTTCGCAGATGTGGCGCGGGGCATCACCTGGGCGGTAGACAACGGTGCGCGCATCATCAGCCTCAGTCTGGGTGCTACGGTGGGCAACCAGCAGATAGCGGACGCCGTGAACTATGCGTGGAATCGGGGCTGTCTGGTTGTCGCTGCAGCGGGCAATAACGGCACGCCCGACCCGTTCTATCCAGCCTACTACGAGCGCGCCATCGCCGTCGCCGCCAGCGATATGAACGACCGCCTCACCGAATTCTCGCAGTACGGGAGCTGGGTCGACATCGCAGCGCCCGGACTGTGGATCGACTCGACGGTGCCAAACGGCTGGTACGAGGTCTGGAGTGGTACTTCTATGGCGACGCCCCATGTGGCAGGGGTGGCAGCGCTCATCTGGTCGCAAGCGCCGAACCTAACGAACCAACAGGTGCGCCAGTTGATTGAGACTCAGACCGACCCCTATCTGCCCTTTGAGGGGCGTCAGATTGCGCCGGGCGCAGGGCGACTGAACGCTTACCGCGCTCTCTCCGCAGCACCCGATAGCACCCACCCCATCCAGAATCTCACGCTGAGCCAGCAAAATGTCGCAGGAGGTCAAAGCCTCACGGGGACCGTTACCTTAGCCTCTCCTGCGGGTTCGGGAGGCGTTTCAGTTGCGCTCAGTACCAGCCACTCCAACATCGTGGGTCTGCCTGCCACCGTCACCGTTCCGTCGGGCGCACGTCAGGCGAACTTCACTATCACGACCCAGCGCGTAGGCACGCCCACCAGTGTCCAGATTACCGCTACCGTGAACGGACGGAGCCGCTCGGTTTCGCTTACGGTGACGCCCAGCCTGCGCTTGCGTTCGCTCCAGATTAACCCGGCGAGCGTGCGCGGCGGTCTCTCTGCAACGGGCACGCTCGAGTTGAGTGAGCCTGCGCCGTCCGGTGGGGTGGTCATCCCGCTGAGCCACGCGGTCAGCGGCGCTTCGGTGAACTTGCCCAACAGTATCACCGTCCCTCAAGGTCAGACCCGCGCCCAGTTCACCATCCAGACTCAGCCCGTGAGCCAGCCAGCGACACTCACGGTCTCTGCCAGCTTGAACGGCTCTCAGGTGCAAGCGACCCTCCAAATTCAACCACCTGCTATCCAGATGGTGTCGCTGTCGCCTGCCACCACGATGGGTGGGCGCTCGGTTCTGCTCCAGGTGCGCTTGAACGGTCCTGCGCCGGCAGGAGGGCTGTATGTCCAGCTGAGCACAACACACCCGGACCGAACCTACCTGCCCAGAACGCTCTATATTCCGAGTGGTAGCAGTTCCGCCACCATTCAGTTCGGCACCACACGCGGGCGCGGCATCGTGCGCGTTACCATCACAGCGCAGTACCTCAACTCCAGCCGTTCCGCCGTGCTGACCTTACGCAACTAAAGTCTATAGGCAGGGACATGGCGTCCCTGCCTGAGCATTTTTTCCTCATCTTCTATCACCAGTGCAGGAATCACTGAGTGCTGGGCGAATCAGGAGTCGTGATGCGGTTCCTGCACACCTCGGATGTCCATCTGGGGCGGGCGTTCGGTTATCTGGGTGAGCGCGCCAGCGAACATCAAGAGCGACTTAGGCGCGCTTTCCAACGGCTGTTCCACCTTGCAAGCGAGCAGTCATGTAAGGCGGTGCTGATTGCAGGTGACCTGTTCGATAGCCCCCAAGTGAGCCAAA
>JBDNDR010000255.1:0-3708 GCA_046718995.1 Fimbriimonadales bacterium | reverse complement strand
CTGCTCCGCCCCGCTCTGCCTTATAGCGCGTTTTATAGCGGAAGTCCATCAGGGTCGTGAGGTGAGGGTCGGCGATGAGGATAATATCCCCGCCTTTGCCTCCGTCGCCCCCATCAGGACCGCCGCGAGGCACATATTTCTCACGACGGAACGAGACACACCCATCGCCCCCGGCGCCCGCCTCCACCTCAATCTCGGCTTCATCAATGAACATCGGGGTAGAATTATACCGTCCCTGCGGAACTTGACCGTCTTGAGTGTCATCTCAAGTAGAGAGGGGGGGATTGCATGTGAAATCTGGCGAGCGTGTATGGAACATACCCTGTGCGGGCGGCAAAAACTCAAGGAACGAGGTGGCAAAACGATGAGCCAAAGGGATTGGCAAACGCGCAATAAGCCCATTCGGCTGACCAAGCGCGAGATTGAGGTGCTGAGCCTGATTGCGCAGGGACGCTCGTCACAGGAGGTGGCAGATACCCTCTTCGTGAGCAAACGCACAGTGGACTTCCATTTAGCCAACATCTATGAGAAGCTCAATGTGAACAATCGGGTGAAAGCCTTCCGACGCGCAGCTCAGATGGGACTGATACCCGTCGAAGCGTTCTTCGGCGAAGTCGCAGACTGAGGTTCCACTAAGGGCAGGGTTATCCCTGCCCTTCCGCCCAATTCCCCTCCTTAGCCCCTCGCTTCTTCGTGTTCACAAGCCTCACTGAACCCCCTCGCCTCAGGGTACACTTCAGATATGGGTGGCTCGTTAATCAATCTGGCATATCTGGTGTCAGCAGTGTTATTCATTTTAGGTCTAAAGGGTTTGGCGCACCCGCGCACGGCAGTTCGGGGCAATCGGCTCGGGGCGTTGGGCATGCTGATTGCGATTGTGGCGACTTTGCTCAATCAGAATATCATCAGTTATACGCTGGTGTTGGTGGGGTTGGTCATCGGGGCGTTTATCGGCTTGGTGATGGCACTCCGGGTGCAGATGACGGCGATGCCCCAAATGGTTGCTCTGCTGAACGGCTTTGGTGGGATTGCGTCTGCACTGGTGGCGGGCGCAAGCCTAATAGAGACCACCCTCCCCGAAGTGGTGCCCCCTGTACCGCTCTTACAGCTGACGGCAGCGACCTCCGCCTCGGGCATTATTGGCGCCGTCACTTTCTGGGGAAGCCTCGTGGCGTTCGGCAAGCTGCAGGGGATTATTACGGAGAACCCACTCCAGATTAGTTCACTCCACTATGTTAACGGGCTTCTGCTACTGGTGGCGGTTGGACTGGGTGTGATGCTCACGCTGAACCCGACGGCGGTGGGCTACTACTGGGCGCTGTTGGCGGTGGCGTCGGTGGTAGGGCTGTTGCTGGTGTTCCCGATTGGCGGCGCCGATATGCCCGTCGTGATTGCGCTCCTGAACTCCTATTCAGGGCTGGCAGCGGCGGCGACGGGGTTCGTGCTCAATAACAACGCCCTCATCATCACTGGCTCGCTGGTAGGTGCGTCGGGCATCATCCTCACGACGATTATGTGCAAGGCGATGAACCGCTCCCTACGGAATGTGCTGTTTGGGGTCTGGGTGCCCAGTGAGGCGGGACCGAAAGCGGAAGATGTGTACGCGGGCAAGGTGAAAGCCACTTCGCCCGAAGAGGTGGCGATGCTGCTGGAAGGGGCGCGCTCGGTCGTGATTGTGCCGGGCTATGGGATGGCAGTGTCTCAGGCTCAGCACGCCGTGCGCGACCTGATGCAGATTCTGGAAGCGCAAGGCGTGGAGGTGGAGTTCGCCATCCACCCCGTGGCGGGACGGATGCCGGGACATATGAATGTGCTGTTAGCCGAAGCGGATGTGCCTTACAACAAGCTCAAAGAGATGGAAGAAATCAACCCACGCTTTGAGCAGGTGGATGCCGTGATTGTGATTGGCGCCAACGATGTCGTGAACCCGCTGGCACGCACCGACCCCAACAGTCCGATTGCCGGCATGCCCATCTTGGATGTTGATAAAGCGCGCAGTGTGGTGGTCATCAAGCGCAGTCTCAGTCCGGGCTTCGCAGGGATTCCGAACCCACTCTTCTCTGCCGATAACACACTGATGCTGTTCGCCGATGCGCGTGAGGGCGTGCAGGGAATCGTTGGCGCGCTCAAGGCGAAGTAGACCGCTTACTCGCCGCCCAAACGCCAGTAGCCCGTGGTCTGCCAGGGAGTTGGCAGGCTGGCTTTCGTGCCGTCTGGCGCGGAGATTGCTGAGCCTCCACGCCGTGCAATTGTCTCCACCAACGCCAGCGCGCTCAACACCTCGATGGGTGGGAGCGACTCGGTCGGCTCAGCGGGGATGGCGTGTTCCTTGAGGAATCCCGTGTGCAACGCGCCCGACACAAAAGCAGGATGCTGAAGTAGGTGGATTAGGAAAGTTAGGTTCGTCCGCACACCCAACACTGCCATCTGTTCCAACGCCATCACCAGCCGCCGAATGCTGGTGAGTCGGTCGGGTGCATGGGCGATTATCTTGGCGAGCATCGGGTCGTAGTGGTGGGTAATTGCGACGCCTGTGTCAACCCCCGAGTCGATGCGGACGCTTGGCAGGTGGGGTGCGCTCCATACGCTGAGGGTGCCAAGCGAAGGTGCGAAATCGTTCGCAGGGTCTTCGGCATAGAGGCGAACTTCCATCGCATGCCCCTGTTGGCGCGCAGAGAGGAGCGAGTCGTCCAAGCGTTCGCCTCTGGCAATCCGCAACTGCCAGTGCACCAAATCGACTCCGGTGACCATCTCGGTAACGGGATGCTCCACCTGCAGGCGGGTATTGACCTCCAGGAAGTAGAATCGGGCGCCTTCGGGTGTGGTTTCCAGCAGGAACTCGACCGTGCCCGCGTTGGTGTAGCCTACGGCTTGGGCGAGCCGAACTGCCGCTTCGGTGATGGCGGTGCGCGTTGGCGCGTCTAAAGCGGGCGAGGGGCTTTCCTCCACAATCTTCTGGTGCCGACGCTGGACGGAGCATTCGCGCTCGAACAGGTGGCATACCGTGCCGTGTTCATCGCCCAGAATCTGTACTTCTATGTGGCGGGGTCGTGCGATATAGCGTTCCAGCATCAGGCGCGGGTCGCCGAATGCGCCTTGAGCTTCTCGGCTGGCGCTCTCTGCCGATTCCAGAAACTCCTCGGGACGCTCCACAACGCGCATGCCCTTGCCTCCACCACCTGCCACCGCCTTCAGTAGCACTGGGAAACCAATCTGCTGGGCGTGTGCGAGCAGGTCTTCCGCAGAGGTGGCGGTCGTTGGGTTATAGCCGGGCACGGTTGGCACACCCGCCTGTTCTGCCAAGCGTTTCGCCTCGCCCTTATCGCCCAGACGCCGAATGACCTCTGGGCGCGGCCCGATAAAAATCAGTCCTGCCTCATTACAGGCTTGAGCGAAGTCGGCATTTTCGGAGAGGAACCCATAGCCTGGGTGGATGGCGTCCGCACCCGACTGCCGAGCGACCTCCAGCAGGCGTGGGACATTCAGATAACTCTCGCTGGCGGGCGCGTCGCCCAGCAGGTACGCCTCATCGGCTTCCAGCGTGTGCGGAGCGTTTTTATCGGCTTCGGAGTAGACCGCTACGGTGGCGAGGTTCATCTCTCGGCAGGCGTGGATCACACGCCGCGCAATCTCGCCCCGGTTCGCAATCAGTACTTTCCGAATCGTCGGTGCCACTGGCGATTTCCCTCAAGGTATCTGTAGGACGAC
>JBDNDR010000254.1:0-3750 GCA_046718995.1 Fimbriimonadales bacterium | reverse complement strand
CTGGGGGGTATGCCAAGCCGAGTGGTGGGATACACGCGAACCGCCCTGCATGAAATAGAGACCGAAGATGAGGCGTTCGCCCTCCTGGAGTATCCGAACGGAGCGCACGGCTATGTCTACGCCACCACCAACGAGGAACCCAACGAGAACATCATAGAAATCTGTGGCGACCGCGGCAAAATTCTCCTGTGCAACGACCAACTGGAGGTCTGGACGCTGAAACATTCCATCAAGCAGTTCACCTATGAAAGCGCTGGTATGTGGGAGGGTATCCCGTCGGAGAGGGTGCGCTTTGAGCCAGAACCTTTGCCCGACGGTGCGCTCACCGAACAGCCCGCCATCATCCAGAACTTTGCTCGTGCCATCCTGCAAGGCGAACCGCTCATCGCTCCCGGCGAACACGGCTTGTGGGCGATGGAACTCATCAACGCTATCATTCTCTCCAGCAAGCGGGGCAAGCCCGTGGAAGTGCCGGTTGACCGCGCTGAGTATGACCAACTGCTTGCCGAGTTGCGCGCTCAGTCGCGACCCAAGACGCGTGTGCGCGAGCAGAAAGTCACTGACCCCAAACTGGGCTGAGGGAAGACGATGAACCTGTTGTTGAGCCGAGAGGTCAGCCACTATCTGAACCGCTTGCGCCAAATCCATCTGCGCCTGCGCGACCATCTCTACCGCTACATGCAGAACCAGAACCCTGCCACGCTCTCTGCAGTCAGCCATGAAGGGGAGGGCGATACCCAATATCGGATTGACGCCCAAGTGGAGAGTCTGTTGATTGACCTCTGTCGTGAGTGGGCGAAGGAAGTGCCGTTCGTGCTGATTGCGGAGGGGATTAGCGAGGATGGATGGTATCCCCTGCCGGAGGGTACGCCCACTTCCGAAGCCGAGTTTCTGCTCATCGTCGACCCGATTGATGGCACGCGCCCACTGATGTATGACAAGCGTAGTGCTTGGCTCCTCAGCGGTATCGCACCGAACTTCGGTAAGGAGACGACTTTGGAGCATGTCGTGATTGCGATGCAGACCGAGCTGCCCATCACACGCCAGCACAAAGCCTACCATCTCTGGGCAGTTCGGGGTCAGGGTGCGCACGCTGAGCTCCATGATATGCTTACAGGCGTTGTGATGCCGACGCCCATCCAGCCCAGTCGCGCCGACCACTTGGAGCATGGGTTCGCTACCTTCGTCAAAGTGTTTCCAGAGGGCAAGGCGCTCATCGCCGATTTAGAGACCCAGTTCTGGCATAGGGTGCTGGGACGCGATTCGATTAATCCCCGCGTGTTCGAAGACCAGTACGCCTCCACTGGCGGGCAGCTCTTTGAGTTGATGTGTGGGCACGACCGCTTTGTTGCCGATATTCGTCCTTGGGCGTTCCGTCAGATGGAGATTCCGGTTAGCCCACTCACTTGCCATCCCTACGACATCTGCACCGCTCTGATTGCGATGGAACTGGGCGTGCAGATTACCGACCTACAGGGCAATCCGCTCCAAGTACCGTTGGATATTCGTGCCCCTGTAGGATGGATTGGCTATGCGAACGCCCAACTCCGCCAGCGTCTGGAACCTATCCTGCTTTCTCTACTGAGTGGAACTTTTTAGTCTCTGGTATACTCTAACTATCAGGGGTAGGGGGCAAAGCACCCTGGCAATCGCCCTATAGGAAAGTTCGACTTGTATGCTAACAGGTGTGGAGTACCATTTAGTAGCGGTTCAGATGCGCATGGAGTTGGCGGACTACCGTTCGCCCCAAGCGTTTCAGGAACGAGTGGTGAACCTGATGCAGAGTGTGCGTCGTCAGGTACCACAGGGTGAAGTGGTAGTTGTGTTTCCTGAGGATGTGGGGCTGTGGCTTATCTTCACTCAAGATTATGAGCGTGTGCGCTCCGCCAAAACGATTATAGAGGCGGGCATGCGCCTCATGGAGCGGCTCCAAATCAATCCGTTCAGCACCCACCCGCCTGCAGCGCGCCGAGTACTCATCGCACTCAGCCCGTTTGTAGAACGCGTCTATCACGAGACTTTCAGCGCGGTGGCGAAGCAGTTCCGAAGCTGGATTGTGGCGGGGAGTGCCCCTATTGCTGAGGGCGACAAGGTCTACAATGTTTGCTATACCTACAATCCCAGAGGGGAACGGGTGTCGGTTCAGCGCAAAATCAACCTTGTCGATCTGGAGCAGGAGAGTGGCTTAGCGCTCTGTCCTGCCCCCAGAGAGTTGCCTGTCATCAGCACGCCAGCGGGCAAGTTGGGGGTTGTCATCTGTTTAGACGGCTTCTACCACGACCTGATTGAGCATCAAGTCAAGCAGGGCGCCACACTGATTGCTAAGCCTTCCTTCAACCCGCTTCCCTGGACGAAAGAGCAGGCAGAAGGTTGGGTCAGCGGCTTGTGGAGTGCGATGCAGAAGTTTCCTGGGGTCATCGGCATCAATCCGATGGGGGTAGGGCAGATCTTTGATGTGCTGGCGGAGGGGGTCTCGTCAATCGTTGCGCATGTCAGCCAGACCCCCGACAAGAGTGGCTACCTCGCCCGTGCTAAAAGCCATGACAAAGAGGAAATCCTCGTCTATACACCGAGATAGCAGGAACGGAGCATAGCGTACCGAAACAAAGGGCTATGTTCAGAAGGGAACTCACAGGGATACCCATAGGGATGTGGGTGCTGAGCCTTATCTACTTGCTCTTATGTATCCTCCTCCGGGCTTACTACATCGATTACGAGGGTGTTGCTCAGGTCGCGGCTGTGGCGGAGGGTATCCGCCGAGACTCGGTCAATTTTTGGAGCGGTTGGGGACCGCTGGGCATGCTGGTGTTCTGGCTGGCAACGAAACCGCTCAGCCTGTTAATGCCGTTGGTCGACGCCGCTCAGGTGGTCGGTGCGCTTTCTATTTGGCTTTCGGGGCTTCTGCTCTATCGGGTGTTCCGAATGGTGGGGCTTGCCAGCGGTCTGAGCGGATGGCTGACCTTTTTCTTCTATAGCGCAAATGTGGCGTGGAACGGGGCGACGATGCTCTCGTTTCCTGCGCTCTGTTTGCTGTTGATGGCGTTGTGGGCGCTCTCGGCGGTACGAACACTGACAGCACGCGAGTTGCCTAATGGCAGTGCTGTTCGGTTGGGTGTGTTGGGTGGGCTGCTGTGCTTGGTCAATCTGTTTGCGATTGCCCCAACCATAGCGGGCGGGATTATCGCCCTCCGTCGTGGGGGTGGCGCGGGTTATTGGAGCGCGCTTTTGGGGCTTGTACTGGTGGGGTACTTGGCGGTCTACTTCGTGGTTCTGCCCTCGCAGGTGACGGCGAGTGGAGTGGAACGCCCGAAACCCTCGCTCGTGGAATGGGTCGTTACGGGCAACGCCTCCAGTCAGATAGACTACCCCCGCCTGAGTGGACAGTATTGGCGTGCTTCGGGCGAACAACTTCAGAACTCCCTGCTGGCGCTGGGGCGACCGTTCCGTGTGCGGGATGTGTACCAGTACTTTCTTGGGGGCACCTTTATCACCTTGCTCAAAGGCGCTTTCTTGCTGATGTTCCTGATTTTTGTGATTGTGTTGGGCACAATTCAGTTCGGTGGAGAGCGTGTCTCAACAGAACGATTGGTCGCCAACATTCGCCAGCTGGGCGGCTATGCGCTCCTTGTTTCGCTCGTGCTGATGATTGTGTGGCAGGGCGACCGCCAAGCGATGTACCTATGGACACTGTATTGGGCGCTTCTTGGGCTGGGCGGCTGGCTGGGCAGCTTCTATGAGGAGGATGCTCAG